>NZ_JBMQOC010000011.1:0-37522 GCF_053550995.1 Parapedobacter sp. | reverse complement strand
TAGTTGCGGACGCATGCCTAGAATCGTTGTGTTGGGTTCGGGGCGCAGTAATTCCTCGAGGTTGTTTGACAATGGCTCGATATACCGTTCGGGTATCGTGTCCGTTTCAATGTTTACCTCACCCTTCACGTAGAGTTGCTCACCCTCTGGAAGGTATTTGAGGTTGCTGCAGCTTGTCACACATCCCCAAATGGCCACTATGCAGGTCGCCCAAAGGCATTTATTGTCCATCTGCCCCCCTTTCGTTAGCGGCATAGTTTTCTTCCTGTTCATTTATCCGGATGGCGGTTTGCTTCCGTGTGGTATCCTGTTCGGAAGGTGGTGTGTCTTCCTGTTCCCGTTCCCGCCGCCGTTCTCGCATCCGTTCTAAGAACTCGGGATCATACCGTTGCAGACTGTCGATGATGGCCTTCCGTACGCTATCGCGGTAAACAGAGTCTGTCTCCATCCGTTCTACATCCCACCGCCGGCGAAACTGCCTGCTTTCGGTGTTAAACTCGTTTGCCTGTTGGTTTTGGCGGTTGAAGATTTCCTTGAACTCGTTATAGTTGAGGTTAACGATGAAACCAAGGCCGGTTTCAACAAACTGGCCTTGCAGGGTTATCTGGTATTGATTTTTACGGTAGGCCCGCACCAGGTATCGGCCGTCCTCGGTAAGTTGGTAATCGACCGCAATATCGCCGGCAATATTCGTTGTTTGCTCTCCAGGGCGGGCGTTGCCTTCCAGTTCGAAGTTGGAGCCTACGGTAACCTTCATGCGGTCATTGAATAGCATTTTCGAAACACCCACATTCAAATCAGTACGGTTTTGCCCCGTGCCCATACTGTAATCCTCCTGCGATTGCAGATTGAAGTCAAACTCGAGTCCTTGGATGAGATTGCCCGCCAAGCGGTTGAGCTGGCCGCTCAGGAACGAACTTACGGTATTGCGGGCGATAGCCTCTGCACCACCACCACCGGAAAGGCTTTCGAAAGGATTAGCAGCCATAAAACGGCCCAACACAATTAGCGAGAATACCTGTTTGTTCATTTCCGACTCGTTTTCCCGTAATTGAGCCAGACCGGTATTAACCTTGCCTGCGACATCTTGCGAAACCATGGCGTTGTCTTCGTCGAGATCAATGTCGAAACTCAGCTGGGGTTGGAAAAGCTGTTCGCTGATGTGCAGATTCACATTAAAAGGTACGCGTTGTTTATAAAGGTTTGGCTGCTCAGACCCGATTTGAGTTTGTACCAACTCTAACGTGGGCGCCTTGATATTATATACGGCCGTAATATCCATGCGGGCATCCAACGGGTCACCGGCCCAAGAGATGGTACTGCCTTGCTTGAACTGGAACAGGCGCTTGACGGGACCGAATGAGAAAGAATAATTACCTGTCTCCACGGTGTAGTTACCGTTCAACGTGATTTCACCACTTGGGTCGATACCTGCATTTAGCTCCGCTTCACCCTGTATGGCCAACGCATCCTGACTTCCAGGGTCAATAACGATAGTGAATTTGGCATCTTTATCTGTAACGATGTTTACGGATAGGTTCAAGCCGCTCAATTCGGTTTGGGTAAGGGAGTCGACCCGCGCAAACACATTGGTGTCGGAGGTGTCACTTCGGTCTACGAACCTGACAATTCCTTGGCGATCGACCATACCCGGGTCATCATTGGGTAAGACGAAGGTGACATCCGTGTTGTCATTCACTTGCAGCGTTCCGCTAACCGTTGGGTTATCCATATCGCCCTGGATGCGGATATTACTGGAGACATAAAGCTGGCCAAAGTACATGTCATTATCCTGTTGGGATGAATTCAAAACCTGGAAATCATCGGCGGTAAGGGTTAAACCGAATGTATAGTCGGTATAAGTTTTGGTATTCACCGTGCCATTCAACACGGCGGTATTTCCTTTGCTGTCTTTCAGTTGGAAGCGATTAAAGCGCAATCCGTTGTCGTTGAAGTTGATTCGTTGGCCATCAACGACGAACGTTGCGTTGAGCATGGCCACATTCAGATTGGCTTCGTCGAAATTGAGTGCGCCATTGACTCGTGGTTGGTCCGGTGTGCCGGTAATGCGAAGGTCGCCGTTGATGTTACCTGATGTGTTCCGGAGGTATCCCAAACTGAATGCCTCCAAGGTATGCATGGTTAGTGGCGTAACATTCAGTTGGAAATCCAATTGGGCAGTTTGCCCCGGCTGACTGATGAAGTCGCCGGTGAGTTTAACGTCATTGCCATTGCCGGTAATGCTGACATCGGCAGCGAATATATTCTCACGTTCGTTGTTGACTTTTATATTGATGTCGCCAACCGTGTCATTGCCGAAGTAAAAACGGTCGACGGTGATGTCTGAAACGAATACAGGAGACGTTTCAAGCCGCGATACCGTGGCGGTGCCATTAATACCGCCCCCCATATCAAATAATTCACTTTCTAGTATCTCACTGAAGGTTTCTATACGGAAGTTTTTGAAAACCAAATCAATTGGCGCGTTCAATGACGAATCTTGCGAGGTGATGGCCATTTCCTGCCCGTCGTTGCTCAGTACGAACTGGTGCGTACGAAGCCCGTCTTTGCCAAAGGAAATGGCGTTTTCAGGGTGGACCTCCCATTGGTCGTAATTGAGCATCAGCCCGTCATCCAGCAGACTGAATAGGAAGTTGCCCGCATCGACCTGTAGGCCCATCCCGAGGTGATAACGCTCTTTGTCGTCCTGATCTTTAATCCATAGTCCGAAATCCAGTTTATTCTGTTGTACGGTGCCGCTGAGAAGCGTATTGACCAGTTCGATATTGCCCAAGCCAATGCGGTTGATAAGCACGGAGTAGTACATGGTACTATCTAAGGTGTTGAGGTCGAAGCCGACATTGTCGATGACGGTGCCGGCATAAACCACTCGGGGAGCAACGGCTTTAGCAAGCAATAGCTTGTCTTCACTGTTGAACGAGCCATCAAGTGTAATGTCTTGCATTTCGGTAAGATCTGGAACCAGACCCTGGATGAAGCGTGATCTTGTGAACTGCGCGCTGAAGTCGAATTGCTGCGGTGAATAGTCGAACACCGGCGCTACGGAGTCCGGTTGGTAGTACATGGCCATGATATCTTGCATGGATGCGCTAAGTTCACTGAGTTTATAATTGCCTATCATGTGGGCATTAAGAAATTCCGACTGCAGCTGCATCAGGGTTGAACTATCTTGCGCAACAGCCCGAAGCCTGACCGTATCCAACATGTAGCGTTCTTCATTATAGGCAATAGATGAGTTGACAATATCCACCGTACCGTTCAAATGGTCTATGTCTGCCGTTTCCAGGTCGGCGACCAGCCGACCGTGGTAGCGAAATTCATCGGCCAATAGTCCGAGATTCTTCAGGTTTACACTATCAATCATCAGATCGACATTCACCTTTGGGTATGGGCCCCGCATATTAGCATGGGCGGCCAGATCGAAGTCGATATTAGGGTCGTCACTTGCTGCGGCGGCCTTAATATCGCCATTATTTGCCGCGATATCGATTCCAATACCGGTATATTCGTAGCCCATGGCTTCAAGGCTGACCAATTCACCCCGGATATCGGCCCTGGCGGTAGCTGGGTCTAGTCCGGTACCCTCGCCATGTACTGCGAACGATACCTTGCCCAATACGGAATCCATCTTTAGTAATTGTCCGATATCGATATCGCTGATGCTCAGCGTAGCGTCATATACAGTGTCCCGTCCGTTTATTTGGTAATCTGCCGCCAATTTAGCGTTTCCCATGCTTGTTTGTAATTGCATGTCCGTCAGAAACCCGTTGAGCCCGCCATTGAAAGTGCCTGCCAACCTGATGTCTGCAGGGAAATTGATGCTGTCGGGCAATAGACTCGCGGCCACTAACCTGTCGAGATCTGCTTTTCCGGTAACCAATTCTTGCAGGTTGAGGTCCATGTCCAATTGGTCCATATCCGGCAGTCCACGGATATGCACGTCTGCTAGCAGGCGGGTTTTGTCAAGCGCCTGCAATTCGAGGCGGGGGATTCGCAGGTCACTTAAGCGGCCGTTGATTTCGCTGTTTATGAAAAACGTATGGGCCCAAAGGGGCTTCATCACCTCCGTGGTATCCAGGTCAGGCACGAAGTACAGTACATCTTCCATACCGAGGTGGCTTTCTTTGATGTCGGCAGCTAACTGGATCGTGCCTAATTGTTCGATTGCTGTTTCCAAACTGGGATAGGATACCTTGATGTAGTCGCGGATGAGCGTATGCGGCGTCTCGGCATATAGGTCGCTTAGTTCGGCCCCTTGGCCCGTATAGCTGAATTCCGCCTGCAAACGGTTTAGCGTAAAACCACTTCGGTCCCGCGCTTCTAAGTCATCCACCCTGCCACTGATGGTGTCCGGCGAGTAATAAAGATTGGTCAACTTACCGCCTAGGTCGGTTATCCCGATATTGCCATAATCGAATCCTTTTTCTATGCGCGGCTGGTTTGCATCGCGGAAAGCGAAGCCCGTATTGGCGATGCGTATGGTTGTCGCCCGTACCCTCCAATTAACCGGTTCACTCACTGCCGTGTCGGTAGTGGTGTCGGCGGACACCGCGGTTTGGCCGAAAAAGATACGTGAATCCGACCCATCAAGGTCGATTTCGCGGATATCGACCCATTCCTTATTCAGATCTAAAGCATTCAACCGGGCAAGCAGTTTGTTTATTTTGAACCGGCTATCTATTGCACCGGCCTCATCGGTATAGGCGAAGTCGATTGCTGCAAGGTTGATGGTTCCGAACTCCAAATTAGGTAGCAGTGAGGTTTCGGCCGTATCCACCACGCCGAAGTCTTCCGCATCGGGTGCTTCGTTGGCGCTCGCAACTGCCCATTGCCGTACAGACCCCTGCAGCCCATCGATGGTGATCTGGGGAATGCCAAAATGCATATTGCCTGCTAAATCAAATTTCCCGATACGTGTATTGAGCTTTCTTAAGTTGATTTCTGCCGCCAAACCCATAACATCATCGCGATATAGGAAACGGATGCGTTCGAGGTTAACCTTGTCGATGTTGAATTTCATCGGTGCAGTGCTGTCAGACGGGTCTGCCTCTTCCTGTTCACCCACGAAAGCGCGGATGATGTAATCGAAATTAAATGCACTATCGGGCAAATTCCGATTTATTTTGGCGGTAATGCCCTGCAAATCAATCCTGCTTATTTCGACGGTGTTGTTCAGCAATTTCAGCATGCTGATATCCACCCGTAGTTTTTCACCGGCAACAAGGGTGTCCCGCGATTCGTCCTCGAAGTATACGCCTTCGAGTACCAGCATTTTCGGCAAGT
This sequence comes from Parapedobacter sp., assembly GCF_053550995.1. Taxonomy (NCBI): domain Bacteria; kingdom Pseudomonadati; phylum Bacteroidota; class Sphingobacteriia; order Sphingobacteriales; family Sphingobacteriaceae; genus Parapedobacter; species Parapedobacter sp. The sequence continues at coordinate 32,218 of NZ_JBMQOC010000011.1, read as the reverse complement.
CGAGACTTACGCGGGCAATACGCACCGGGGTCTTGATTTTATTTTCAATATAAGAGGTGACTTTCTGAACCACATACTGTTGCACAGCTGGGATACGTATCAGAACGAGTACAAGCAAAATCAACCCGATGACACTCCCGATAACCCACAAGAGTGTCTTTACTGCTATTCTGCCAAACCTATTCAAAGTCTATATGTAAATTTTAGCCGCCCCTTGTACGATAAACAGACATACCTGCCAAAGGTTTAGCGAAGATGCTCAAAACTTTTCAGAATGAGAAAAAGCAAAAATCAAACCACTTGCATATAAAAAAACTTCACGTAAATTTGGGCATGATTCAAACGATGCGTTTGCTGGTAAAGCCGTTAGCCGTTGTTCTTTTTTTAACGTGTTCCATCCGAATAGGGCTGGCGCAAGATTTGAACGCCCGCGTACAAATCTTATCACCCCAGGTGCAGAACACCAATAAACGTGCATTAGAGGTGTTGGAAAAGGCAATTTCCGACTTTCTAAATAACCGAACGTGGAGCGCCAATCAGTTGCAGCCGCAAGAACGCATAGACTGCAGCTTTGTGATTACCATTAATTCGTGGGATGGTTCGTCAAATTTCACGGCACAGGCCCAAATCATTTCAACCCGTCCGGTTTTCAATACATCTTATAACAGCCCGGTGCTCAGTATTTCCGACGATAATTTTAATTTCAGTTATACAGAGGGGCAATTGATGGACTATTCCGATCAGCAATATATGAATAATTTGACATCGTTGCTGGCGTATTATGCCTATATCATTGTCGGGCTGGATGCAGATACCTTTGAGCAGCATGGCGGGACCCCTTTTTATACCGCAGCGCAAAACATTGTGAATAATGCCCAAAATACCGGCTTCACGGGTTGGCGATCGATGGAAGGGATGAATAATCGCTTCTGGTTGGTCAATAATCTGTTGGATCGCCGATATCAGCCATTACGTGATTTCCTGTACAGTTTTTATCTCGAGGGATTGGACACCATGTCGGACAATGCACAACAGGCCCGCAAAACGATTCTGGACTTGTTGCCGCTATTGAAGGATGTGGATCGGTTGGCCCAAGGAGCGGTATTCAACCAGGTGTTTTTTACCGCGAAGTCTGATGAACTGATTGGTATATTCAGTGGGATGGGCCCTCAGGAACGGGTGCAGGCATACAACATCTTGGCCGAAGTAGACCCTGCCAATGTCAATAAATACGAAACATTACGTAACAGCCGTTAGGGAGGTTATATGCTGAATCGCCTATCTATCCGAAATTATGCGTTGATCGATTCGCTCGATATCCATTTCGATCGGGGTTTGAACATCCTGACCGGTGAGACTGGTGCCGGTAAATCCATTATCATGGGGGGGCTGTCACTGATCTTGGGCCAACGCGTGGAAAGCCGCCACTTTTTCAGCCAGCGAAAAAAATGTATCATCGAAGGGTATTTCGATGTGTCGGGTTATCGATTGACTGATTTTTTTTCTGAGCATGATCTGGATTATGAAGACGAAACGATTATACGTAGGGAAATTAGCTTGGATGGCAAATCGCGGGCGTTTGTTAATGATACGCCTGTGACCCTGCAGCTATTAAAAGCATTGACCGAAAAGCTAATCGATATACATTCACAACATGCTACGCTACAACTCAACACGGAGTCGTTTCAGCTAACCGTTTTAGATAGCGTGGCGCAAAACCAGCCATTACGTGAGCAGTATGCCTCGGTATACCGTGCACATCGGTCGGCAGCAGCCGAACTTGCCGATTTGAAAGATAAAGCGGCCAAGGCCAATGCAGAGGCCGATTACCATCAATTTCTGTATGATGAGCTGGATGCCGCCAGACTGGAGGCCGGTGAGGCCGTACGGTTGGAATCGGAACAGCAGCAGCTGGAACATGCCGAAGAGATCAAGCGCAGCCTTCTTGGCATGGTGGATGCCTTGCGGGAAGGGGAAGTGAATGCCGTAGTGCTACTTAGGGCTGCCCTTCAGCAACTGCAACAAGCTGAACGGCACATGCCTGCGCTTGCGCCACAAACGGAACGGTTACAGAGCAGTTTCATTGAGGTGAAAGACCTTGCCGATGAAGTGGACCGAATCGAACAGGGTGTCTCGTTGGATGAAAAACGTCTGATGGATGTCAACGAGCGCCTTAGTCAACTTTACGCGCTGCAGCAGAAGCATCGTTTGGAAGATGTAGATGCGCTGATTGCCCTGCGCGAGGAGTTAGGCGAGCAATTAGCGGGTCTATCGGCCGATGAAGCGGCGATTGAACAGTTGGAAGCGGAAGTAAAGCGGTTGCGCACCGACCTACTGGAGCTGGCCAGTGCTTTAAGCGAAAGTCGCCAGTCGGTGGTTACCATGGTCGAAGAAGAAATAAGCCACATTTTGGGTGAAGTAGGTATGCCCCATAGCCGATTGGATATTGGCATCTCCCCATCGAGTGAGGCAGAGATCAGGGAGTCTGGGCAAGACCGGGTGGATTTTCGGTTTACCGCAAATCGGGGGCAAGAGCCCCAACCCCTCAGTAAAGTCGCGTCTGGTGGCGAGTTGTCCCGGTTGATGCTAGCCATCAAATCATTGATTGCCAAAACGTCGTCATTACCAACCATTATCTTTGATGAAATCGATACCGGAATATCGGGTGAGATAGCACTAAAGGTGGCCGATATTATGGAGCATTTGGCGACACGGATGCAAGTGCTCGCCATTACGCATTTACCCCAGATTGCCGCAAAAGGGAATGCCCATTTCAAAGTGTACAAGGCCGAATCGGCTGACAAGACGGCAACCCATATCATACAATTGCAGCCAAACGATAGAATATTGGAGTTGGCACAGATGCTTAGCGGCACGAACCCAGGTGAAACCGCCCTACAGCATGCTGCTGAGTTGCTGGGAAGATAAAAAAAAGCATTACTTTTACCCGCTGTATTTTATTGACTAAAAATAACGAACTATGTCGCATAACCTATTGAAAGGAAAGAAAGGAATTATTTTCGGTGCTTTGGACGATAAATCCATCGCTTGGAAAACGGCGCAACGGTGTGTGCAGGAAGGTGCAGAAATTGTACTTACCAATGCCCCAGTGGCTTTGCGCATGGGTACCATCAAGCAGTTGGCCGAGGAGTGTAACAACGCACCCGTTATCCCTGCTGACGTGACGAGCAACGAGGATATTGAAAACCTGTTTGACCAGACATTAGCACATTTCGGCGGGGGGGTGGACTTCATCCTGCATTCGGTGGGTATGAGCATCAATGTACGTAAGGGCATCCCATATACCGAAAATAATTACGATTTCATGCATAAGGCTTTTGATATTTCCGCCATCAGCCTACACCGAGTGCTGGCTACTGCCATGAAAAAGGATGCCATCAACGATTGGGGTTCCGTCGTTGCGCTTACCTACATCGCTGCCCAGCGGGTGTTTCCCGATTACAACGATATGGCCGATGCGAAGGCTTTGTTGGAAAGCATCACCCGTAATTTCGGTTATCAATACGGTGTGAAGAAACACGTGCGGGTAAATACCATTAGCCAGTCACCTACCCAGACCACAGCAGGCTCTGGCGTGAAGGGCTTTGGTGATTTTATTTCCTATGCCGATAGGATGTCACCCTTGGGTAACGCTACCGCCGACCAGTGTGCGGATTATACCGTTACATTATTCTCAGATTTAACCAAGATGGTAACCATGCAGAATCTTTTCCATGATGGTGGATTTTCGTTTACTGGCGTAAGCCAAGCGGTAATCGAAGGAATGGGAGCGGAGTAGGCGGACACGCGAATTGATATCATAAAAAAAGCGGCATAAGGCCGCTTTTTTTTATCGTATGCTGTTTATATGGGACATAGCTTAAAACTCCCTTATAAAATCAGATTCGGAAAGTATCACTTTAACCACAGCCGCGTCGGGTAGTGGAATTTCTATACCTGCGTCGGCCAATGGGTCTTCGGCAAAGATGGTGACGGCGCCGACCTCATAATTTACAGAATAAGCGATACCATTGAAGGTAGTGGGGAGGATATCGTAGGAATTTTCCCCATCGAAACTAATGGCAACACTCACTCCGCCCTCCAGCAGGTAGTAATCGGTTAATTCGGGCAGCGTTTTGGTGTGAAACACCTGATAACTTACGTCGTTTTCCCACTCCCAACTATTTTGGTCAATTTGATAGATGAACGTTTGACTGGGGACGGTGTCGTAATATTCTTTCGTACAGGATGAGATGCCGATGATCGTTATTAATCCTACGACTAAAGTTAAATACTTTTTCATATTAATTAGTTCTTTGGGTGGATTATTTTGTTCACTACTCCTTTTATCTATAGACGTCGATTGATGACCAAAAGTTTAATGCAATAATTGCTCCAAGAATAAAAAGCACCGAAATAGTTACGACTAAAATACCCAGTAGTGGGTATTTTTTGGAGGGTTCCCTTTGATTACGTTTGTAGAAATTTTACCATTTAACGCTTTTGATAAGGAGGAAGATTACGAATCGCGCTCCAATTGACGATAAAACATCCACCAACCAACCCCGTTCAGTTACTGAATCAAATAACGTTTAAATCCGATCATGAAACCTGCATGCATTTCCATTTACAAAATAACATGAATAATTCATGCGGGCTCCATTGCCACTAAAAAACAAATTATACAAATGAAAAAACAACTACTAGTATTAACCGTGTTTTTCCTCACCGCTACTTGGTCTTATGGTCAGATTACGCGGGACGATTCCAGGCTTAGCCGAGGCTATCTGCGACTCGGCTTCAGCAACTTCGGACAAGAATTGAACGACGACCTGTCCAATTTTACCGTCGACGACGGTGGGATGGCCAACGATGCCACGATGTTGGGGAACCTCATGGAGGGCCGCAACGGCGCGAAGCGCGGCTATGTGTTTGAGTTCGGCCGCAACTATTATTTTAATCAAAACAGCCTGTTGCCATTGTTCGATACCAAGGTTGGACTGGATTGGACGCAGCTCTCGCTTACCTACAACCAACTAGACTGGAGTAGCATCATTGAAAGGGATCGGGCCGCCGGGTATGAGGTCGAAGAGATGGATTATTTCGCTGCATCTGTGTCTTCTAAAATTGGCCCGGTGATTTCCATCAATTTCATCGATAAATTGGTGCTCGATGTCCGTGCCCAATTGGCGGCAACCTATTTTGTAAACGGATTGGATTATTATGCATACAGTGAAGATGATGAAAAGTACTTCACGTTCATGCCCGAAGAGGAAGACAGTGATGAAGTGGATGGACTCAAAGCCTTCGGGAAACTAGGTAAGTTTGGATTCAAGCCAAATTTCGGGGCGACTGTTCGCTACAGTGTTATTGGACTGTCAATAGACTATTCTCCGGGTTCTTTCAAATATGAATACGAAACAAGCGAAGGCGGGGGTGACGTACAGTCGGGGAAAGAGAAGTTCAAAAACAATGTTTTTCAAATCAAATTGAGCTTGACTTTATAAAGGGGAGGCATCAAAGCCTGTTTATCGATCTAACGAATGACCGGGGCGGATTCCTTGCGCCCCGGTTTTTTGTTTAGCTTTGTGCGAAATTCATTTTGTGTACATGGGCAACAAGGAATCCACCGTTAATAAGCACATATCTGCCACTATTTATCCAGTCCTTTTCGCATTGAGTTTTTCACATCTGCTCAATGATACCATACAGTCGCTTATTCCGGCGATTTATCCCATCGTTAAAGATTCCTTTCAGTTAAGTTTTTCGCAAATTGGGGTAATTACGTTAGTGTTTCAGCTTTCTTCGTCGCTTTTGCAACCTTTGGTTGGTATAATTACAGACACAAAACCATATCCATATGCCTTACCGGTGGGTATGGGCTTTAGTCTCACCGGATTGGTGATGATGGCTTTGGCGCCCAGTTACCAATGGATATTGATTTCTGTAGCCTTCGTGGGGGCGGGGTCATCCGTATTCCATCCGGAAGCATCCCGGATGGCGTACGCGGCGTCTGGCGGTCGGCGAGGTTTTGCCCAATCGCTTTTTCAAGTGGGGGGCAATGCGGGGAGCGCAATTGGTCCCCTGTTAGCCGCCATGCTCATAGCGCCTTTTGGGCAATTCCATGTCATCTGGTTTTCCATCGCTGCACTTACGGCGATCATTATCCTTTACCGTATCGGTAAGTGGTATAAGCCCAAGTCCATCCGTAATTACATTCTTCGAAAGAATAAAGTCAAGGAGGTAGTGCAGCCTCCGCTCCCCCGTAAAACCGTAATCGGTTCCATAGCGGTACTATTGATCTTGATCTTTTCCAAGTATTTTTATTTCGCTAGCCTCACCAGTTATTACACGTTCTACTTGATGCATAAGTTCGATGTTACCGTACAACAATCTCAGGTTTACCTATTTGTATTCCTTTTTGCCGTTGCTGCTGGTACAATGATCGGCGGACCTGTGGGCGACCGGATTGGTCGTAAATACGTGATTTGGTTATCGATCTTAGGGGCTTCCCCGTTTACATTGGCGTTGCCATACGCGAACCTCTTTTGGACGATTATCCTTTCTTTTGTAATCGGCGTCATTATTGCCTCGGCATTCGCTGCCATCCTCGTATATGCCCAGGAGCTATTGCCGGGCAATGTCGGAATGGTATCGGGGTTGTTTTTCGGTTTCGCATTCGGTATGGGAGGCATCGGTTCGGCGGTATTGGGTAAGTTGGCTGATAGCCAGGGAATAGACTATGTATACCATATTTGTGCATTCTTACCACTTATTGGTATCGTGGCCGCGTTTCTGCCGAATTTGAAAAAAGTCCCTGTTAGCTGAATGAAATGCCTAGGGCGGACAAGGTAACTTACACCGACCGATAAAACGGCTTTAAGGTGCCGCTTGCGTGGCTGGGGAAAGAACGGAAAAGTTTGCAATCCAGGAAAAAAGCATTAATATTGCAGGGTTGCTTAAGCGGTTAAGCAAATCCAGTTGTAACCTATATTGCGTAACTAAATCGTTTGAAACCTTCACTTAAAAACATTGCTGAGCATTTGGGCCTTTCGAAGACCACCGTATCGTGGGTGCTCACTGGGCAGGCCGAACAGAAGAATATCAGTCGGGCCACCGCCGAGAAAGTATTGGAATACGCTGCTTTGCTGCATTACCAGCCCAATATGGTTGCGCGGAGCCTCCTTACGGGCGAAACCAAAACCATTGGGTTGATACTTCCATCCATCGCTGACACGTTCTACTCTCATGTAGCCCGTGAAATCGAGTCGAACGCACGCCGTAAAGGATATTCGTTGATGATAGGCAGTTCAGAGTCCGACATCGACCGGGAAGATGAGATTGTCCGGTTATTCAAGGCGAAACGGGTAGACGGGATTATTCTGGTGCCCACGAAACGATCGCGGATGGAAGTACAGCGTCTGATCGCTGAGGGATATCCATTGATTACCATAGACCGCTATTTCCCCGAACTTGACGCAAATTATATTATCATCAACAACCGCGATAGCTGCTATATGTTGACCAAGCACCTCATAGGCAAGGGATGTAGGAAAATAGCGTTATTGACGACCAACGCATATTTGATGACAATGGGTCAACGCCGGGAGGGGGTTGAGGATGCATTGCGCGAATCGGGTCTTCCAATAGACCTGCGGCTTTATGGCGAAGTTGACTTTGCAGTGGATGAAAAAAATATTCATCGGGTGTTGGATAAGGTGTTTACAGAGGTTCCCGATGTGGATGGAATTTTTTTCACTACCCACATCCTTGCACTGGAGGCGTTCCGGTACTTCCATGAAAAGGGAATAAAGCCGGATTTTGAAATGGCTTGTATCCACGAAGCGCCTATATTTAGCGTATTGGCGCCAAAGATGAATGTGGCACGTATGCCGGTGGATGAAATTGGCAAAACGGCGGTCAGTTCCCTGATCGATCAAATGAAATATGCAAGGGCAGGGGCTATAACGAAAAGAAGGCCGTATATACCCCAGCGGGTGACGCTGTCGTGCGCCCTTGAATTTAGAAGTTAACCGGGCACCCGTATGAATGGTCATTTCAAGCCACTGAAGCGTATGAAGGCCCGCTTAAACGCAGACATCTCAAACGAATATCAACATGGAAGGAAAAAACAAACCATATGGTAGGTTGCCAAAGGCGATTGGACTGTTTATCGCTCTTGTGCTTACCTCATGTCAACAACGAGACTCGTATGTTAACGTCGCCGTAGGTGAAGCTACCGCCGTTAAACTAGCAGCCGTGGGCGTCGAATTAGACCCGCACTTTTTTGCCCAGAACCTAACACGTGACGATGGCGCGAAGCCGGAAGACTGGCAGCACGTAGTGCGCCGGGTGAAGGCTATGGAGCTGCAAAAATTCCGCGTAATGGCACTACCCCAATGGTACGAGCCTGTAAATGACAATAACGATCCCCATCAAACCGACCGGAGCCAATTTACCTTCGATTCGCCTGAAATGCAATCGCTATATAAGGTACTCGAATTAGCCCAGGAGCAAGATATGGAAGTCTGTATGGTAGTGTGGGGATGCCCGGTAGGCGTGTCGCTGCTGGACCCGGGGTACGCGCATGTGAGGACCAGCTTCATGGCCGATCCAAGCCAGGAAGGTGTTTGGATTACGGGCCCAACGGACTACGATGAATGGGCAGAGAACTTCGCTACACTGATTAAGCACCTCATCCAAGACCGCGGCTATACCTGCGTGAAGGAAATCACACCGATGAACGAGCCCGATGGTGGCCCGTTGCTATCATCAACCGAATACATCAAAATGGCCAAAGTACTGGATGCTCGTTTCAAAAAGGAAGGTATACGTGATTTGGTAAAGTTCAACCTATCTGACAATACGGATACCCGGACATTTTACTTGGAAGACTGCGCAGCCCATCTCAAAGAGGAGGCAGACCTGTTCAATTCCCATACGTATATATTTGGTTATGATACGCCTAATGATACCATAGCCCGCTGGGAACGGAATAACGTGGAAATTGCCGCACGGGCAGGGAAACCCCACCTTGTCGGAGAATTTGGTTCTAACCAGACGGTGGGTGCTACCCGCCAACGTGACATCGATCGGTATGAGCGTGGGGTGCTGATGATACGCCTTGCACTCAATTTCCTGAATGCCGGCGCAGCGGGGGTCAGTTATTGGAGTCTCATCGACCAATATTATGGGCGCGACGCCGACTACCAGCAGATGCAGCAACTGGGTCTCTGGAAGTACGTGAAGGAAGCATACAAAGCAGACACTACCTATGGCCGCATTAAGGAAGATTATGAGGTGCGGCCGCAGTATCATGCCTACGCATTGCTCAGCCGTTTTGTGAAGCCGGGGTCTTCCATCCATCCCATCGATCTACAAGATGATTTTGCCGTCGGATCGGCGTTTTGCGATACCCATGGGAAATGGACTTATTTGTTCGCCAATGCAACCGATTCCACGAAAACACTTGCTGTTGCCAATCCGCAGGTGGAGGGGGATTTTGCCATTTATCGCTATGAAGAGCAGACACTTCCCGACGATGATCGCATGCTGATGCCTGTTGGAGATGCTCGGGCAAAAGCGGGGGAGCTGAACATCGCTATCGCTCCCCATTCGGTAGTGATGTGTCGCCAGCAGTAAACCACACTTGCATATGTGTCTGACTTTATCTAAGTTTGGTGCGCTATTCTACATATTTAGCAGTTTCAACATGAAGTTTTTAAGTTTAGGCATATTAAGTGCACTGTTGGTATCCGGCGGATGGGTATATGCTCAACAGGGTGCAGATGGAAGCGTACCAGCGCTGACCAACCGGTCCGACTCCGTTGCATATGCCTTCGGGGCTTCAGTGGCGCGCGACCTGAAGCGCACCGGTATTGAAACCATCAATGCAGAAGCCCTCGCCCAAGCCATTAGTGATGTGTTCGCCGGGAAAAAAAGTCCATTGGACGAAGTGCAGGAACGGGAATTGATTATGCAGGCGATTACTGCCGCCCGGGAGAAAATGGACAGCCAGAAGCGTAATGAAGCCCACGCCTTTATGGAAAAAAACAAAGCACGTTCGGGGATAACAACAACAGCCTCAGGTCTCCAGTATGAGGTAATCCGAGAAGGGACGGGTATACGACCGACCCTTAGCGATACCGTTACGGTACATTACAAAGGGCAGCTCACCAACGGCGACGTCTTCGATAGCTCTTACGACCGGGGCCAGCCGGCTACATTCCCGTTGGAACGCGTAATTGCCGGATGGCAAGAGGGATTGCAACTGATGCCAGCGGGGGCACATTACCGGCTCTATATACCCTATGAGCTGGGCTACGGTGAGCGAGGTGCAGGGCAGGACATCCCACCCTATAGTACATTGGTTTTTGAGGTGGAACTGGTGTCGGTGCAGCAGGCTATCCCTACACCCGTGGTGGTCGAAATGGACCAAGCGAAATGAAACGGCTGGGCAAATCGGATCTGTGGGTAAGCCCGGTAAGTTTTGGCTGCATGTCGTTGGGCGAGAACGTAACCGTCTATACGGACCTTCTGCGCAAAGCGGCTGACGCTGGTATCAATTATTTCGATACGGCAGACCTCTATAATAAAGGTCTTAACGAGTTGTATGTGGGCGAGGCCCTCAAACCTATCCGAAAGGATATCATTATTGCCACGAAAGTAGGTAACCAATGGCGGCCTGACGGGAGTGGGTGGGATTGGAATCCGAGTAAAGCATATATTCTAAAGCACGTCGATCAAAGTTTGAAACGGTTAAAAACCGACTATATCGACTTGTATCAGTTGCATGGTGGAACCATCGATGATCCAATCGATGAAATTATCGAAGCGTTTGATCGGATTAAAGAACAAGGGAAAATCCGTTGGTACGGCATCTCATCCATCCGGCCGAACGTGATCCTTGAATATATCGAGCGTTCCGACATCGTTAGCGTGATGACTCAATACAGTCTGTTTGATCATCGGCCAGAAGAGGCTATGCTCGACTTACTCCGAGCGCATGATGTCGGTGTGATTTGCCGAGGGGCGGTTGCCCAAGGGTTGCTGATCGGTAAAGAGGCCGATAGCTACTTGCAATATACCGATGGCGAGGTAGCCCGTGCGGCGAAGGCCGTTGCCAAGGTAGCCGTTGAATTGGAGCGTACACCGCTGGCGGTGGCGCTTGCCTATGTGTGGGGACATCCAGCTGTTGCCACGGTAGCCTTGGGGGTACGAACGACCGCTCAACTGGATGAGGCTATTGATACGTTGCGGGATGTAGAACCGTTACCAGCAGGCCGGCGGGCATTTCTTCGGCAGTCGGTCCGGTCTTTCCATTATGAGGCACATCGGTGAGGAGATTGGCGATTTAGATTTTTACCATTAATAAATTTAACTAGACAACATGAGTAAGCAGTTAAGACGAGTAATTCTCCTAGGTTTGGTGGCCCTGGGCTTTGGTACCACCCTGGTAAGTGCGCAACAACAACCGGAGCGAAAGTTAGGATGGCAATTATCTGCCCAAACCTACACCTTCAACAGGTTTACGTTTTTTGAAGCCGTCGATAAGACGCTTGGCGCCGGACTCAATTCGGTAGAGGCTTATCCCGGGCAGAAATTGGGAGGCGGTATGGAAGGGGTAATGGATTATAAGATGGATGCGACTAAACGTAAAGCTATTTTGAAGGCGCTCAGGAAGAAAGGGGTGAAGATCTGCGCTTTTGGGGTGGTCAATGGCAACAACGAAGAAGAGTGGACCCAAATATTCGAGTTTGCCAAGGCAATGGGTGTTAAGGTAATCAATACCGAGCCCAACGCGAAGTCCATGCCGATGATCGGCCGACTGGCAGACCAGTATAAGATTAAAGTGGGTATCCACAACCATCCAGAACCTTCACACTATTGGAACCCTGAAGTAGTGTTGGATGCCATTGCTGCCGCTAATAGTAAATACGTGGGTGCCTGTGCCGATATCGGCCATTGGGTACGGTCTGGATTGGATCCGGTGGAAAGCCTTAAGAAGTATGACGGATATTTGGTCAGTTTGCACTTCAAAGATCTATCGGAGAAATCGCCAGAAGCACACGATGTGCACTGGGGCACCGGTGTATGCAACGTGGAAGGTGTTATTGCCGAGTTAAAGCGCCAGGGGTTCAAAGGCAATATTTCTGCCGAATATGAACATAATTGGGAGAACAACGCTGGAGACGTGAAACAAAGCGTTGCCAATTTCAGGGATATACTCACAAGCCGCTGATGGCTTGACCATCTATATGGATGACTTGCTGGCCGGTGACATCTTGTCCCGGCCGCACGTTTTTATTCGAAAATAATTATTCATTTAACTGCATGTTCTCAATGGTATTCATGAATGCTTCGCAGTTTTTTTTGAAAGGTTTCGTGGAACCTGCATTTTCATTGGCACCATTTGATTTCAACGGCAATGAAGCTTGCGCTGCCGCAGGTTTCATCGCCTGTTGTGCCAGACGCTGACATGGCAGGTTTTCATCAAAATAAACCGAATAATTCAGTTTCTATTTTTTGGAGTACGAATCCCAGGTCTTCTGGGTTGTTTGCAAAGTCGAGTTTATCCTTGTCGAGAATAAGCAGCTTCCCTTCCTTATAGTTCTTAATCCACTTCTCGTATTTTGCATTGAGTTTGGACAGGTAATCCAACCGGATGTTTGCTTCATATTCGCGGCCCCTTGTTTGGATGTTTTCAACCAAGGTAGGTACGGAAGCCCTGAGGTAAATCAGCAAATCAGGTGGTTTGATGTAAGATACGATGCTTTCGAAGATATTGCTGTAATTTTCAAAATCGCGCGCACTCATCAGCCCCATATCGTATAGGTTCTCTGCAAAGATGTAGGCGTCTTCGTAAATGGTGCGGTCCTGGATGATATGCGTTTCTTGCTGCTGCAATTTCACAATGTGGCGGAAGCGGCTATTAAGGAAAAAAATCTGCAGGTTAAACGCCCAACGTTTCATGTCGCTATAAAAATCCTCGAGGTAGGGATTGTCATCCACGGCCTCAAATTGGGGAGCCCAATTGAGATGGTTGGCGAGTAGTTTGGTAAGCGTTGTCTTACCCGCGCCGATATTTCCTACAATGGCTATATGCATGTCTTGAGTTGTAAGTCATTAGTCGTAAGTCCGTTGTCTAATGTCTAGCGCCTAGCGTCTAATACTAAAATTTCCTGAAACCGATAATTTCGCGTACCTCCGTTAGTGTTTTCCGTGCGCTTTCGCGTGCTTTTTCATTCCCCCGCCGAATCGTTTTGCTAATATAGTCGTTATCATTTGAAATTTCAGCAATGCGCGAGCGAACCGGTGCAGTAGCTGCAATCATATCTTCAGCCAATTGCTTTTTGAGATCGCCGTAGCGAATCTGGCATGTATTGTACAACTCATCGAAATGTTTTACCGTATCGGGTGTGGAGACTGCTTCCAATAGCGCAAATAAGTTCTGGATTACATCTGGCTTTTGCTGGTTAGGTTCGGTAGGTCCGCCATCAGTTACGGCGCGCATCACCTTTTTACGGATCACTTCCGGTGTATCTGAGAGGTACACCGCGTTTGCCTCACCCTCTGATTTCCCCATTTTGCCTTTGCCATCCAGTCCCGGTATTTTGACAAGCTGACTATGAAAGGAAAACGCATGTGGTTCGGTGAAATAGTCGGTTTTATACAACCGGTTAAAACGGTTTGCGAAAGTGCGCGCCATTTCCAGGTGTTGCTCTTGATCTTTCCCTACGGGCACCTTGGTAGCGCGGTGCAATAGGATGTCCGCCGCCATCAGTACGGGGTAGGTAAGTAGACCCGCATTCACGTTGTCCGGATTTGCCCGGACTTTGTCTTTGAAAGACGTAGCCCGTTCCAATTCGCCCAGATAGCTGTTCATATTGAGGTAGAGGTAGAGTTCCGTCACTTCGGGTACGTCCGACTGAACATAGATGGTTGCTACCTCGGGATCAATGCCAGCGGCAAGGTATTCGATCGCCACTTGACGTACATGGGTATGCAGGTCGGCTGGTGTGGGGTGGGTTGTCAACGAATGGAGGTCAGCGATAAAAAAATAGCAGCTATGCTCATGCTGCATCTGTACGAAATTAGTTACTGCCCCATAATAATTTCCTAAGTGTAATTTTCCGGTGCTGCGGATGCCGCTCACTACTTTTTCCATATTGCGTGCGAAAGTACGGATTTATTGGCAAATTTGGATGCAGGGTTGGCCGCTATTGGTCATTGCAATGTCAATGTGATAAATCATTTCGGCGGTTTTAGTGGCGGTTTAAGGCGATTATCGCTACCTTTGTGGAGTCTAACTACTAATTCGAGTTAAGCATGGAGACATTGGTGAAACCTACATATAAAAAACCTGGACCCGATGATTTCTTCAAAAAATTGCAGAAAGAAGTGCAGCAAAATGTGCTGGGTAACCAACGTATCCAACGGCGGAATGTGGTGAAAACCTATTTCCTACTATTCCTCTATTTGGGTCTTTATGCCGGTATACTACTGTTTGGCAATTCCACACCGTTATTGTTCCTGTGCTATGTTTTTCTGGGTTTCTCGATGATCATGCTGTTCATCAACGCCTTCCACGACGCAGCACACGGGTCGGTGTTCAAGAAGCGGAAGCACAACCAGCGGTTTATGTATATATTGGAGCTTTTCGGAAGCAATAGCTGGCTGTGGGCCAAACGGCATAACGCATTGCACCATCCCTATCCAAATATACAACATTGGGATACCGACATCAAGCAGAGTGATCTGGTGCGGATATTTCCGGATAGCGAATACCTAAGCCAGCACCGCTACCAGCATATTTATATGTTTTTGCTATATCCATTATATACGCTCAATTGGCTGTTCATCCGGGACTTCAAGGATTTTTTCGGCACGAAAGACAACTACGTGAAACGTATCCTGAAAATTCCGCGCATGGAGTATTATCGGTTATTTGCGGCTAAAGCATTCAATCTCTTTTATCTCATCGGTATTCCGATCATGGTGCTCAACCAACCGTGGTACATCGTTGTTCTGGGGTGGTTATGCATGCACGTATGCGGAAGTATGTTGGGTGTTATCGCGTTGATTTCGACCCATGTGGATGAAACGGCCATCTTTCCGTTACCGCCTGCCGATGGGAAGATGGATGTGACGTGGGCGGAGCACCAGATGATGGTGACCAAAGACTTCAGCGCCGATAGCCCCATAGCCAATTTCCTCTTTGGCGGTTTCACGCACCACGTGGCGCATCATTTGTTTCCCCACGTAGCCCATACTTATTACCCGCATATCACGCCCATTATCAAACGGTATGCAAAGGAGTATAACTTACCGTATACCTGTTACCCAGCCATCAAGGCCGTGAAGTCGCATTTTGTATTGTTGAAAAAGCAGGGTGCGGGTGAGAATATATTCCAACACGGCGAATTATAGCCCTTTGGCTTCTTCCCAGAATACGTCCATTTCGGCAAGTGTCATTTCTCTCAGCTGCTTACCGGTTTCCTTTGCCCTCGCCTCTAGGTGATTGAACCGTTTGATGAACTTCTTGTTGGTTCGCTCAAGTGCATTTTCAGGGTTGATGCCGATAAAGCGTGCATAGTTGACCAATGAAAAAAGAAGATCGCCGAATTCGGCTTCTGCTTTTTCATGATCGATGGCTTCATCGGCTGCCACATCAAATTCCTGTTTGAACTCTTGCAGTTCTTCCTCCACTTTTTGCCATACCTGGTGTTTTTCCTTCCAATCGAATCCCACACCCCGTACTTTATCCTGTATGCGATAAGCCTTTACCAGGGCAGGTAACGAATGTGGCACACCAGCAAGTACCGACTTGTTGCCTTCTTTGAGCTTAAGCTGCTCCCAATTCCGCTTGACGTCTTCTTCGCTATCCACCTCGATGTCGCCGTAGATATGGGGGTGGCGTGAAATCAGTTTTTCGCACACACCGTTAAGCACATCGACCACATCAAAGGCACGTTGTTCTTCCGCAATCCGCGCGTAGAATACCAAGTGCATCATCAAGTCCCCAAGTTCTTTCTTCACCTCGTCGAGGTCGTTGTCCAGTATCGCATCACCCAGTTCATACATTTCTTCAATGCTCAGGTGGCGGAGTGTTTCCATGGTCTGTTTCCTATCCCATGGGCATTCCGCACGCAGTGTGTGTAATACCGTTAACAGGCGTTCAAACGCTTTCGGTGGCGTTGTTTGGGGTGGCGGGGGGGTGTGGGGCATCTTTTTTTGACAAACTTAGCCAAAAAATGGCGGCCAAGCAACCTTGACGGATGCAGCTTGCTTACGTTACGATGGCAGGCGTGGGGGCATGTAGTTGCAATTGCTGCGCGAAAATTTCCACGGCATCAATCCCTTTTTCCAGTTCGGCTTGATCGGGTAGCTCACCGCTCCGTGCGTCGATCTCCAGTTTCCGGAGGCGGAAAGCAATTTCATCACCACCGATTTGTGCCGTTCGCCCCGCGATGCGATGCAATAGCAATTCCACATCCGCTAAATCGCCATTTTCATAATGCAGTTTCAGTGCGGTTATATCTGATGCTGTATCCTTGAGATAATGGTTGATGATGTTATGGACTTGCATTTCGTCATCTAATGCCAGGTGTCGGATTGCCGATAATTGGGTACGGTTATCCTTTTGCGCATGAGCGCGCGGTGAAATACCGAGCAAGCGGAGTAAGTCGGCCTCTTTGAACGGCTTGAGTAGCAAGCCGTCGAAACCTTCTGCGAGGATTTGTTCCTGCTCTTCGGGCAGGACCTGCGCTGTACAGGCATAGATGTTTACGTCCTTCGAATCGATCTTCTCGCGCAGTGCACGGCTCAGTTGTGTGCCATCCATTTCCGGCATACGGATGTCCATCAGGATTGTTTTCACTGAAGGATCCCATGGTTCATCTAACACGGCCTTGGGCGAATGGAAACAGCGATAGGCAACCCTGTATTTTTCGAGTATGTTCTGGCATAGCGCCAAAATAAGTCGGTCGTCGTCCACAATCCAAACGTTGCCTTCTACAGTCGCCGTTGTACTTTCCAATGGTTGGTCGCTGGTGTGGGGGAGCGGCTTTTCGAATGTTTTAAGTGGTAAATTTGCCCGGAATACCGAGCCGACCCCCTTTTTGCTGTCAACACGTATCTGGCCGCCCATGCTTTCGCAGATGGTTTTAACGATACTAAGCCCTAACCCGCTGCCGAAATGGGTGCCCGAATTGGCACTTTCGGATTGTTCGAAATCGTTGAAAATACGCTCAAGGTCTGCCTTTGGTATGCCTTTGCCCGTGTCTTTCACAACGATACTCAATTCGGTTTTTTCCGTGTAAACCACGGTGCTCACATGGAGAGTAACCTTTCCTTCGTCGGTGAATTTTATGGCATTGCTTAATAGATTGAAAAGGATTTGTTTGATACGGAAGGCATCACCGACGACATGCCCTGAACCGAGCACGCGCGTATTGAGTTTAAGCTCGAGCCCTTTGGCCTGCGCTTGGGTTTTCATGACCGATACCACACTGCTGATGAGCCCATTTACGGCAAACGGCTTTTCATTTAACCTGATTTTCCCCGACGTGATCCTGCTGTAGTCTAGGATTTCGTTGACAATCTGGAGCAGGTGTTCGGATGATTGGTAGATGGCGTCAACTTTCGTATCACCTTCTGGCTGGCCCTGCTTAAGCTGTTCCGAATAACCGATGATGGACTGCAACGGTGTACGCAGTTCATGGCTCATATTGGCCAGGAAGCGCTGTTTGGCTGCCGCATGGTATTCGGCTTCTTCTTTTGCGGCTTCCAGTGCCATGCGGTCGGCATTGCTTCGGCGGATATCAGCCAAGATTAAATAAACCATGATCGCGGTGATGCAGAAAAACGCCAGAATGATGCCTCCTATGCGCCATACACTTTCACTGACCACTGCCTTGGCCTGCATGTTATCTATTTCCATTTGTTGCATGGCCTCGTTCTCTACCGAATGCAGGATGCTAAGCATGTTGCTGATCAGGGCATTACTGGCTACCGTTAATTCCATTTCACGGTCAACGAATTGGTCGCGCTGCTGCTGTTGGAGCCTTTGGAAACGCTGTACGGCACTGTCGATACGGGCTAGAATGCTGTCGGGCTGGGTAGCTCGTATGGTGTCGATGATGGTTTCCATCTCTTCTTCCACCATACGGCGTTCCTCCACGACCTGCTGCGGCTGTTCCACGGGTTTCCTGCCGAAAAGGCGTGCAAGGAAGCCACGGTCGTCTTCTGCCGTCGGAACAGCCACCGCACTGGTGTCGCCAGCTATGGTTGTGGTGCGACGTTTACGCTCGGTGGTAACGACCTTGCTTTCCGTGTTGGGTTCATAGATAATATCACTGAGTGATTGCAGTTGTTCGGAAAACTCTTCACTATCCACCACTTTCTCACGCACTTTGACATAAGCGTTGAAGAGCTTATCGCGCTGGCGGAGCAATGTTTTTATGGAGTCGATGCGCGATTGTTGTACATCGCTACCTTCATAAAGGTGCTTCAGCGAGTCAAGTGAGCCGATAATCGCTGCCGACTCTTTTGAAAAACTGTTATAAGCGGTATTGCCGCCGAACGCCTGGGCACGCTGCAGTTGATCGAGGCGCATAATGTCACGCGAGATACCACTTACAATTTCCAGTTTAGGTTCGGGGGTCGTAATACTTTCTACCGTATCCATGATTTCGGTAAAAGCCACTCGGCTGATTACCCAGGCCAATACCAGCGATACTGCACATGATAGGAAAACAAAGATAACTTTGCGCCGTACGCTCCGCGTCGATTTTATGTCTCGGGTAGGCATGGATTCTCCCTTACTTTCCAGTAAAGTTACCAAAAATTGTGCAAAAGAATAATAATGGCCGGCAACTGCCGGCCATCAACGTCGCGTTTATTCGTTCAAAAACACGAATTTATTATCGAACATATCCAGCTTCACCTGGGCGTTTTTGTCTATTTTCCCTGCCAAAATCTCTTTCGACAACTCGTTGAGGATATGCTTTTGTATAACCCGTTTCAGCGGCCGCGCACCATATTGGGGATCATACCCCAGTTGTGCCAGCCAATCGAGGGCCTCGTCACTAGCCGTAAGCAGTATGCCCATTTCGGCTAGTTGCTGTTGCAGGTGGGCGAATTGCAGGTGTACGATTTTACCGATCTCATCCCGGTTCAACGGGGTGAACATGATGATTTCATCGACGCGGTTGAGAAATTCCGGCCGCATCGATTTCTGCAACAATTCAAATACCTCATTTTGCGTTTTCGCCATCACTTCCGCGTGGTTTTCATCCGTTAGATTGGTGAAATTCTCTTGGATGAGATGCGAACCGATGTTGGATGTCATGATAATGATGGTATTCTTGAAATTCACCATGCGCCCTTTATTGTCTGTAAGGTGCCCATCGTCTAGCACCTGCAGGAGGATGTTGAATACATCGGGATGCGCCTTCTCGATTTCATCGAGCAGGATGACCGCGTAGGGCCTACGCCGTACCGCTTCGGTAAGTTGGCCCCCTTCATCATACCCTACATAACCCGGGGGCGCACCGATGAGACGGGATACGGCATGACGCTCTTGGTATTCGCTCATGTCGATACGGACCATGGAATGCTCATCGTTGAAGAGGAATGCTGCCAGTGCTTTGGCCAGCTCGGTTTTACCCACGCCGGTAGTGCCTAGGAAGATGAACGAACCGATGGGGCGACGCTCGTCGCTAAGGCCGGCCCGCGACCGCCTGATGGCATCCGAAATAGCTTCGATGGCTTCGTCCTGTCCAGCTACACGCTTGTGGAGTTCTTCTTCAAGGTGTAGCAATTTGTCGCGCTCGCTCTGCACCATCTTGGCAACCGGCACGCCCGTCCAGCGCGACACCACTCCCGCGATGTCTTCTGCAGTTACTTCCTCCTTAAGCATTCGGTTGTCGTCTTGCTTTTCGCTAAGCTCTTTTTTGAGCTGCTCTACCTTGTCTTGCGACTCTTTTATACGGCCATAGCGTATCTCAGCCACCCGCCCATAATCGCCCGCACGTTCGGCTTGGTCAGCTTCGATCTTATAGTTCTCTATTTGTTCAAGCTCTTGGTTTATACTGTCAACCAACGTTTTCTCACTCTGCCAAGCCGCGCGCAGTGAGTCGCGGTCCGCGCTCAGATTGGCGATTTCCTTGCTCAATTCGTCTACCTTCTTGGTGTCTTTCTCCCGTTTGATGGCCTCGCGCTCAATTTCCAACTGCATGATGCGGCGTTCGATCTCATCAACTGCCTCGGGCACGGAATCCATTTCCAGTCGTAGTTTCGACGCGGCCTCATCCATGAGGTCGATAGCCTTGTCGGGCAAGAATCGGTCAGCGATATATCGCTGCGACAGTTCCACAGCTGCGATGATAGCCTCATCGAGGATGCGCACTTTATGGTGCGTTTCATAGCGTTCTTTCAATCCCCGCAGAATGGATATCGCATCCTGCGTATCCGGTTCTTCGACCATCACCTTCTGGAACCGGCGCTCCAGTGCTTTGTCTTTCTCGAAGTATTTCTGGTATTCATTGAGTGTGGTGGCACCGATGGCACGCAATTCACCGCGTGCGAGCGCAGGCTTAAGGATGTTCGCAGCATCCATGGCGCCTTCGCCACCGCCCGCACCAATAAGGGTATGTATCTCGTCGATAAACAGGATGATTTCCCCGTCGCTCTGCGTCACTTCTTTTACTACCGCTTTCAGCCGTTCTTCGAATTCGCCTTTATATTTTGCCCCAGCAATCAACGCACCCATGTCGAGCGAAAAAACGGTTTTTTGCTTCAGGTTCTCAGGGACATCGCCTTTGATGATGCGGTGTGCAATGCCTTCGGCAATCGCTGTTTTACCCACGCCGGGTTCGCCAACCAATATCGGATTGTTCTTCGTGCGGCGTGAGAGGATTTGGATTACCCTGCGAATTTCTTCGTCGCGGCCGATGACCGGATCGAGTTTGCCGGACTCGGCGAATTCATTAAGGTTGCGTGCATATTTGTTGAGGGCATTGTAGGTGGCCTCGGCGTTCTGATCGGTTACCCGTGCATTGCCACGGAGGTCACTGATAGCTTTTTTCAAATCTTTTTCCGTAATGCCTTGGTCCTTCAGCAACGATGCGGTTTTGTCGCCTGCATGGAGGATTCCCAGGAGGATGTGCTCGATAGAAACAAACTCATCTTTAAATTCCTTGAGGTACGATTGGGCCTTCTGCAAAGCAGTGTTGGCGGTGGATGAGAGGTAAATGTTACTGCCGCTCACCTTCGGGAACGTGGCAATCTGCTTGTCGAGTTCGTCTTCCACGTGCTTTATGTTCACGTTCAGCTTTTTGAGTAAGTGGCTCACCACGTTTTCATCCACGAGAAGGAGTGCTTTCAATAGGTGAGCTGTTTCGATGGATTGCTGTTGATTGCCCACAGCAATCTCGGAAGCTTTTTGGACGGCCTCCTGCGCTTTAATTGTATAGTTGTTGAAATTCATCGTCGTTGTTGTTTCAGACCTATACGCAAAACAGATACCATGGGCGATTTGATTGGCTAATCGGAAATTTTGTCGTACTTAAAATCGTGATTATGACTAATTGTCTGGATGTTAAGGGGTTGTACTGTAATAATTGCAGTTGTTTCAGGCAAAGGTTTTTTCACGTATTTCACGCAAAGGACGCAAAGGTTCGCTCATGCGACGAGCGGATTCCAAAAGCCCGGGGCCTATCGATCGATGCAATTCGATCGCTTTGCCGATAATTTGATAAGATAGTTCGTCTTCCATGGTATAGGTGTTGTTTAGCTTTGCGTTCTTTGCGTGAAAAAATACTAAAAGTTAGGCTTCAGCAAATACTTGTCGTAAAAACGGAAGATGTGCTCTGCAGCTTCCTCGGCCGTATCGACCATCCGGTAGAGATTAAGGTCTTCCGGACTTATATTACCTGCATCGAGCATGGTTTGTTTTACCCAATCTATCAAACCACCCCAATAGTCTTTACCTACTAAGACAATCGGAAAGCGGGCGATTTTTCCGGTTTGGATAAGTGTGATGGCTTCAAAGAGTTCATCCATGGTGCCAAACCCGCCGGGGAGCACGATAAACCCCTGTGAATATTTCATGAACATAACCTTGCGCACGAAAAAATAGTTGAACTGGAGTAATTTATCGCGATCGATGTACGGATTGTGGAATTGCTCGAACGGAAGTTCGATATTGATGCCCACGGATTTCCCGCCAGCCTCGTAAGCGCCCTTATTGGCCGCTTCCATGATGCCCGGTCCACCGCCCGACACGACACCATAACCCCGTTCGGTGAGTAACCGGGCGATGTCTTCCGCGAGTTTGTAATAGTTGTGGCCCTGAGCAGTCCGTGCCGAGCCGAACATGGATACGCAGGGGCCTATCTTGGCGAGTTTCTCGAACCCGTCTACAAACTCGGCCATGATTTTGAAAATCTGCCACGAATCCTTTACTTTGATTTCCTGCCACGTCTTGTTCTCAAAGGCGCGCATGATTTTATCTTCCCGTGTTCTAGCCATAATGAATGTTTTGATTTTCGCTAATGTAGTGTTTTTCACCCAAAGACGCTTGTACCCCAATTTTACTGACTTCCCAACGAAAAAAGTATCTTTGTGTCATGAATTTTTCTTCCAAACTATTGGAACAAGCCGTGGCGGAGTTTGGCCGCCTGCCTGGGGTTGGCCAGAAAACAGCTTTGCGATTGGTGCTCCATCTGCTGAAACAACCCGAAACCGAAGTGTCGCGGTTTACCGAAGCGCTCGATCGGTTGAAACGGGAAATCCGGTACTGCGCGACGTGCCACAATGTGTCGGATACGGCGATTTGCGGAATCTGCGCATCGCCTAAAAGGGATGGCGGACTGATTTGCGTGGTGGAAGATACGCGCGATGTGATGGCCATCGAAAACACGGATCAATACCAAGGGGGGTACCATGTGCTCGGCGGGCTCATTTCGCCCATGGATGGCGTTGGTCCGTCGGATCTGCAGATCGATAGTTTGGTGAAACGTGTGGAAGCCGGGGGCATACATGAGGTCATCGTGGCATTGAGTGCTACCATGGAAGGGGATACGACCATTTTTTACCTATATAAAAAGCTGAAGGATTTTGGCGTACAGATCAGCACCATTGCGAGGGGGATTGCTTTCGGTGGTGAATTGGAATATGTGGATGAAGTGACGTTGGGACGCTCCATCGCCACCCGGGTACCTTATGAACGGAGTATCGCATGAGCGGTGCGTTGCGTAATAAAACGGTGGTTATCACAGGCGCATCGTCGGGCATTGGTTTGGCATGCGCTGGTGCATTTGCCCGCCAGGGCGCCAATTTGGTATTGGCTGCAAGGCGTTATGTGGATCTATGTGCGCTGGCCCAATCGTTAGAACAAACTCACGGCGCCCGTGCGGTGGCAGTGCGGTGCGATGTGGCCAACGAAGCGGATTGCGAGGCGCTGGTACAGCAGGCGGTAACCGTGTTCGGAGGTATCGATGTATTGGTCAACAATGCGGGAGTCAGCATGCGGGCCCTTTTTGCCGATCTGGATCTGGCGATATTGCATCGTCTGATGGATGTCAATTTCTGGGGTACGGTTTACTGCACCAAATATGCGATGCCCGAGCTGCTGCGCAGCAGGGGGTCGGTCGTTGCCGTGTCGTCCATCGCTGGTTATCGGGGATTACCGGGCCGGACGGGGTACTCGGCCTCCAAATTTGCCATCCATGGGTTCATGGAGTCGTTGCGGGTCGAAAACCTGAAGACTGGCTTGCATGTGATGGTTGCCTGTCCGGGTTTTACCGCCTCCAGTATCCGTGCCACTGCATTGGACGCCATGGGCGAGGCGCATGGTGAAACCAGTATGGACGAAGGCAGAATGATGACGGCGGAAGAAGTGGCTGGCCGTATTGTACGAGGAGTGATCCAGCGTAGACGAACCTTGGTGATGACACGCCAAGGTAAGCTTGCCGTATTGATGAATAAATTGCTGCCCGCATGGGTGGATAAAAAAGTGTACCAATTGTTCGCCAGAGAAAAGAATCCATTGGTGAAGTAGCGGATCTTACATTTTTTTAACTACCAGGTGAAAGCCGATTGAAATACCGATAAGGGCAATGGTGGTGCCCACCCACAAGGTATTGAAGCCGAACTGATCGGCAATCCGGGTGCCGAGAAACGGGGAGAACACATGTGCGGTCGAAAATGCAAGTGCGTTGAGGCCCATGTAAGCGCCTTGGTTTTGCCGAGAGGCGCGTTGTACGGCAACAGACGCCATGAAAGGCATCGCCAATATTTCGGAAATGCTCAATAGGAAAATAGACGCGTAGAGTATCCAATAACCGGTGGGTATCGGAAGCATGGCGAAAGATAACGCGGACAAGAACGTGCCCAAGGCAATGCTGACTGCATACGTTAGCCGCCGTTCGGCCATATGGACCAATAGCATTTCAAAAATAACGACAACCAGCCCGCTGAATCCCAGTATCAAGCCTACCTGTTGCTCATCGAGCGCATGAACTTTTTGGTAAAACAGCGGCAAAGTGTTCAGCAGTTGAAAAAAGCAGATAGCGTAACCGCAGCATAAGAAACTGAACAATACGAAGGGCCAATCGCGGTAAGGAGACCGGCTTGTCGAGGTCACTTCCGTCGTGCGGTCGGCCGATTTAGTGCGCACCATCCCCTTCCTTCTATAGAAAAACAGCATGAAGATCATCGCCGCGACGAACGTACCGATCGCATTACCGTAAAAAATCCAGTGGTAGGAAATGGAGGCGAGGAATCCGCCCAAAGCCGGGCCGACAGAAAAACCGAGGTTGATCGCCATCCGGTTGAGTGAGAAAGCCCGCGTGATGTTTTCCGGCCGGGCGTATCTGGCCACGGAGACCGAGTTGGCTGGGCGGAACGATTCGGTAACCACGCTGAGGACGTAAATGGCGACAGCTAGTGTGTGGATAGAGGTAAACAAGGGCAATAGGAGAAATAACGGGATGGCTGCCAACAAGCTTAACGCTTGCACCCAGAAATTGCCAAAGCGATCGGTGAGCCAGCCGCCAAGCCACGATCCGGTGATGGCACCCAGCCCGAAGCATGCCAATACGACACCCACTTCGCGTATCGAGAAGCCCAGCGCTTGCGTCATGTAGAGCCCCAGGAAAGGAAGTACCATCGCTCCCGTACGGTTGACAAGCATGACGAGCGCCAACAACCACGCGGGGCGGGAAAGGCCTTGGTACGAGTCGATATATAGGCGCAAGAATGTTTTCATGTTGAATCATGGACGTAACGTGGCAACGGGGATGAATCCGCTATGATGCTGCACGGCAAGGGTGCGGCTATGCCATCCCCAGCTCCGAAACATCATATGCCATGGCGGTAACAAGCATCGTTTTACCCGATTTGCGATCGAATTGATAATCCAAACGACCCAAATTGATGCCTGCGAAGCCGACCTGGTTAATGCTGGTTATTTTCCCGTCGAGGTTACGTATGGATTCGGGTTCGGGCATGAAAGTATGGGTATGCCCGCCGATGATAAGATCGATATCGCGTGTTTGGGCGGCCAGAACTCGGTCGGAAACCTTGTCGTCGCCATAGCGATAGCCCAGATGCGAAAGGCAGATCACCAAGTCGCATCGATAGTCGTTTTTCAGTCGGGATGCTATTTCATTGGCCTTTGAGATGGGATCGAGGAAACGTACGCCCCGGCATAGTGTCGGATCCACTAATCCCGCCAATTCGATGCCGAGCCCGAATACCCCTATCCGAAGGCCCTGCTTCTTGAAGGTGAGGTAGTTGCGGGTTTTCCCGTGAAGGATGGTATCACTGAAATCGTAATTGGCCGTGAGGAAAGGAAAGGTGGCGTAGGGTATCATGTCGGCAAGTCCTTCCAAGCCGTTGTCAAACTCATGATTGCCAAATGTACCCGCGTCGTATCCCATTTTGCTCATCAATTCCAACTCGACCTTGCCGCCGAAGAGGTTGAAATAGGGGGTGCCCTGTACCATATCGCCGGCATCAAGCAACAGCACATTGCGTTGTTCCCTTCGGATTCGTTCTACCAGCGTTGCACGGCGCGCCACGCCACCCAGGCCCTGAAAACGCGAACCATCCATCGGGAAAGGTTCGATGCGGCTATGCACATCGTTGGTATGCAGTATGGTCAAGGATACGCGTTCTTCGCTGGCATGTGCCCATGTCGGCATCGTTACGGCAGAAAATGCGGCAAACGTGCCTGCCTGTTTCAGGAAACGGCGTCTATTGATTGCGTTTGATTCTTCCATCGAGTTGTACGTTGATATCATTGCCGGCGTCGGCTTCATTGCTAACATAACTGATGAGTGCCTCCCGGACCTTTACCCCTAAGTTGGTGCGGCTTACCGGGTCGGCGAGACCGAGTACATGGTCGCCGCCATTGGCCAGGTAATCATAAGTGGCCAATTTGTAGGTGCGGTTTTTATCGATTGGCTTACCGCCGATCCGGATGTTAGCGGCTTTGTCGCCATCGATTTCCAGTCGGATGCCCGATACGGGCTGCCCGCCCGATGTAGCGATGAAATGGGCCAGCTGCTGTACCTTTTCGCCGGTAAGTTGGATTACGACGATTTCATTTTCGAAAGGCATGAGTTCGAAAAGGTTGCCGATGGTAATAGGACCTTGATGCAACTCCATGCGGAGCCCACCTTTCGTACCGAAAGCGAACGCTGCGTCGGGCACCTGTTTCCGAGCCTCCGCCAACAACGCATCTGCAAAGAAATTCCCTAATAGGGTCTCGGGTTCGTCGCGGGGTTTGGTCAGGCTGATGGCTGCGCGGCCGACGATGCGGTTCATCTCCGCTTCCAGCTGTTTTTTGTAAGGTGAGTAGAGCGTCACGTAGTCGGGATCATTGGCAATCGTGCTGTCTACCTGCAACAGCGTATAAGTAGCTTGCCCGCGAGGTACAAAATACCTGCTGCAAGATGCGCCTCCCAACCCAATGGCCATGGCCATCAGCAGGAGGTAATTTCGGAGGGTAATACACTTCATGTTGTGACGGTGTCCATGGGTGCTGTATCCATGGGTGTGGTAAAGGTAGGTATTCTGATGCTAAAATTCATCTTTTGCCGTATCCCTTGCCTTTCCATCAGAACGAGCGGGAATGGAAGCGCGGATGGTTGCCCGTATATTTGCCTTTTCGCGGAGATGGGTAAACCGCTTGCTGCGCTTGGTGAATAAGGAAGCGAGGTTATATGCTTCCCAGTTGATCAATAAAACACTGGCCAGAATAACCGTCAGGGCAATGACTTGCGAAGTGGTAACCGCCTCGTGTGCAAACCATGCGCCGAGCAATACCGCAACGATGGGGTTTACATACGTATGGGTGCTCACTTCGGTAGCCGGGCGTACCTGGAGGAGCCAGATATAAGAACTGTAGGCAACGATAGACCCCATGAAGATCAGGTAGGTTATCGCCCACCAGGCGGATGGGGGCACACTTGCCGGTTGGAAGTTGGCTACTTCACCGCGAGCGGCAGCCGTAATCGTAAACGCGATGCCGGCAATCAGCATCTGCCATGCGGTGCTCACCATGCTATTGCGCTTTTCACCCGATTTGGGGTTTCCGAAATACTTGGAATACAGCGAGCCGACGGTCCATGCCAGCGCACCGAGCAATAATAAGGTCATGCCCATGATGTTGGCCTGCCGTTCGGAGGCGTCGAAGGCTTGTGCAATACGGTCGCCAAATAACATCACCACACCAAAGAAACCCATGAAGAGACCGACTACCACGGGAAGATTATGGAAATTGGCTTTCCAGTTGGGTTTGTCGAGTATGATGAACCAGATGGCGGCCGAAGCGGACATGATAGCCACCAATCCGCTTGGCATAAACTGCTCTACCCAAATAATGATGCCATTGTCGACAAAAAGTAATAACAACCCCATCAGGCCCCCATGGAAAATGGTCGACCCGTCGAATATCCGGTATCCCTTCAAGGCACACCATCCCAATAAAAGTAGTCCTGCCGTGCTAAACCGAACGGCACCTAGTAGGAATGGTTCGAAACCAGCCAGCGCCTTGTGGATGAAAAAGAAAGTCGATCCCCATACGATGTAAATCATGGCAAATGCCACGAAAACCGTTGCGCGGGAATGTGAATCTTTTGTAAAAACTGTTGTCATTATTTTTTGCTCTTTGCTCTTTGCTCTTTGCTCTTTGCTCTTTGCTCCTTGCTCCTTGCTCTTTGCTCCTTGCTCCTTGCTCCTTTATCCCTACTCTGCCGTCTCCGGAATCACCAATTGCTGTTCTTCCTTCACGGTTTCCAATACAATGGTGGTGCGGGTGGAGATGATGCTCGGTATTTTGGCGAACGAATCGCGCATGAGTGCAACCAAGCCCGCAGAATCGGCGGTACGTACCTTTACCAGATAGCCGTCGTCACCAGCGATATCGTGTACTTCCTGCACTTCGGGGATGGCAGCCAATGCTTGGCCGGTGGTTGCACACCCGATGCCGTCTGCCGCACGGATGAAAATGAACGAGAGCAGGGTCTGGTCCAATGCTACCGGATTGATTTTCGTCCGGTATTGTAAAATCACTTCCTTCTGCTCCAGTTTTTTTATGCGTTCCAAGATCGCAGACGGTGCCATGCCAATCTCCCGGGCGATTTCCGCGTTGCTGATACGGGCGTTTTCCTGCATCAATCGCAGGATGGCATAGTCGGTCTGGTCTAAATTATATTCCGTGTTGTTCATCGTTCTGCAAAGGTACTAAATATTCGAATGATGTTCAAATTAGTAATGATATAACAGAACAATATTCTTTATGAGCCAATAGGTTCCGTCTATTCATTGCTAATAATCGTTTATAGGCGGTGTTTGGCGGGCGCCCTATGGTGTTTTGTCCCAAAAAAAAAGAAAAATAATTTGTGATTATTAACGGTGTTAAGTAGTTTTGCACCGTTAAGTTAATGGCATGGGAATTAAAGAACGAAAGGAACGGCACCGGGAAGATCTTAAGGCAAGGATTCTGGAAGCGGCGAAGAAACTATTTGTGACCGAAGGGTATGAGGCAACTTCCATCCGGAAGATCGCTGCGGAGATAGAATTCAGCCCGACGACGATTTATTTATACTACAAAGACAAGACTGACATTGCCTATGCGTTGCACCAAGAGGGTTTTGGTTTGCTGCGGGAGCGCTTTTCGGCGCTGGCCTATGTGGATGATCCCTTCGAGCGACTGAAAGCGATGGGTAGAAACTATATCCAATTCGCAATCGATTGCCCCGATTTCTACGAATTGATGTTTATTATGAAGGAGCCTATGCAATACCTACAGGCCCATCACCCTGAAGAGGAATGGCCGGAAGGCGAGCGCGTATTCGACGGATTGATACAGACGGTGGAAGCATGTAAGACCAAAGGTTACTTTGACGGTATGAATACCGAAGAAATGGCGATGCTTTCTTGGAGTGTAGTGCACGGCCTGTGTTCATTGCACATTACCAGCCATTTTAAGCACATCGCCGAGAAATGCAGCGGGATAACACTCATTAAACAGGATACATTACTGGAAAGTGTTTTCCAAGCGTATCTGCACATATTGGAACGGTTTAAATAAATTTTTTTACGCATGAAGTTAACACTGTTAATAATGAGAACGGTATCCATCCTGTTTTTGTTGGTGAGTTCATTCGAGGCCTTTTCGCAAGAACCGTTAACCGCATATATCGATACCGCCTTGCGGAATAACCTCGCGCTACAGCAGCGGCATGTATCGCTTGAGAAAGCTGTAACGGCGTTGAAGTCGGCAAAAAGCCTGTACCTGCCTTCGGTGAATTTGGAAGCAGGTTATCACACGGCGGATGGTGGTCGTAACATTCCGCTACCGATAGGCGACCTGCTCAATCCGGTGTATGCCACGTTGAACCAGTTGACGCAATCCAGCCAATTTCCCACCATCGAGAACGAAACCATCAATTTCCTGCCCCGCAATTATTACGATGCCCACATCCGGACCACGCTTCCGCTGATCAATACCGACATCGGTCATAATAGGCGTATCCACGAATTTCAAGTGCGATTAAGCGAATTGGATGTTGAAACATATAAGCGCGAACTGGTCAAGGAAATCAAAGTGGCGTATTTCGGCTATCTCAGTGCGGTGCAGTCGGTCGCTGTCTATCGGTCGGCCTTGGTTTTGGCCGAGGAAGGCCGGCGGACAAACGAACGGTTGGTCGAACATGGCAAAGGGCTGCCTGCCTATGTGTTGCGTTCGGAAAGCGAAGTCGCTGCTGCTGAGGCCCTACTTACCGGTGCCGAACAGCAGGTGGAGAACACAAAATATTATTTCAATAGCCTGTTAAACCGTGATGCAGTGGCCGGGATCGACACGGCTTTCGATCCCGATGATGCCCTTTTAGAAATCGCCAGCCTATTGCATGGCGACACACAGCCCGCTGCCAAACGCGAGGAGTTGCAAGCGTTGGCCACGACAGTAAGGATTCGCGAAACGGCATTGAAAATGGATAAGCAATATGCGGTGCCGACGTTGAATGCTTTCCTCGATCTCGGCTCCCAGTCCGAAGGATTCCGCTTCAATGACCAGACCCGCTACTATATGGCGGGTCTGCAATTGACGTTCCCCCTATTTAACGGCAACCGGAACAGGTACAAGGCCCAGCAGTCGCAGCTCGATTTGCGGAGTGCCCGATTGCAGCTGGCGGAAGCCAACCGGCAGTTGCAGCTTTCCCACTCCGTCGCGCTTAATGGGTTACGGTCCGCCTGGCAGCATTACGAGGCAGCAAGGCGTCAATTGGCCGCTGCACAAGCCTACCAGCGACTTATCGGGAAAGGTTACCAAGCGGGCACCAACAGCTATATCGAAACCGTTGATGCCCGTAACCAATACACATCCGCTCGCTTGGCACTATCCGTCAGTACCTATCGGGTGCTTTCGGCCGCGGCGATGGTCGAACGCGAGCAAGCCAGCTATCCACTCACCGCAACGAACAATTAATGGTTATGAAGACATACAGCTATTATTCCCTCAGCATCGCCCTAATCATGGCCCTCGGAGCCTGTAGTTCAGGCAACCACGATTCCGGACTACCTACCGACGACACCGTTATTCCCGTCCGTGTGCAGCCACTGGCAGCAACCGATACTGCTGGTACTGTGACAGCTACTGGCACATTCACTACCGATGACGAGACCGCATTGGGATTCCGAAGCGGTGGCATTATCCAACAGTTACGGGTCAAGGAAGGCGAATCGTTCCGGAAAGGGCAGCTACTAACGGCAGTGGAGGCGACAGAAATTAACACGGCATTGGAACAGGCCCAGCTTGGACAGGAAAAGGCGGAACGTGATTATCGCCGTGCGAGGCAACTGTATGCCGACAGCGTGGCGACGCTAGAACAGCTGGAGAATGCGAAAACGGCTTTTGATGCTGCCAAGCAAGATGTGCAGCGGGCGTCTTATCTAGTGGGCCACACGGCCATCACGGCACCTTTTGATGGCTATGTGTTGCAGCGACCGGCCAATGTAGGGCAGGTGGTCGGTCCCGGTACGCCGGTGCTGGTCGTGGCCAGCCACGCAAAAGGGGGATGGCTACTTAAGGTCGGCGTGAGCGACCGGCAATGGTCGGCCATCCAGCTGGGCAATACTGCCATGGTCACCACCGACGCCCTTCCTGAAAAGGAGCTTCACGCCGAAGTCGTCCGCAAGTCGGAGGGGATTGACCCCCAATCCGGTGTGTTCAATGTGTATTTGAAGCTAATGGGTGCACCGTCGTCGGCGCTTGCTTCGGGCCTCTTTGGCAGGGCCACCATCCACCTTGCGCAAACCTCCGGTGTTTGGCTCATCCCCTTCGACGCGATGATGGATGGCGACGGTAGGAAGGCCTATGTTTTTGTGACGGCCGACGGCAAAACAGCCCGGCGCGTGGAAGTGGAAGTATCCGGTATCCAGGAGGACCATGCTGTGGTAACGGCCGGGCTCGAAGGTGGCGGTTCGCTTATCGTATCCGGCAGTCCGTACCTCCGCGACGGTTCCCTCATCACTATCAAATAAACAACCATGGGTCTGATCAAATATCCGATAAAAAACTACCAGTTTACGTTTATCGTTATCCTGATGGTCGTCGCCATCGGCGTTAGCAGCATCTTTACGATGCCCCGTGCGGAAGATCCTGAGATGCAGCCGCCCAATTTCCCAGTAGTGGTGATTTACC
>NZ_JBMQOC010000010.1:0-20117 GCF_053550995.1 Parapedobacter sp. | reverse complement strand
CCGTACACCCGTGGCGAACATCACGCCCGCAATGGCCGACTTGCTGTTGGCTCGTGCCAAGACTTCTATTGCCGCTTTGACCAAGCGCATCGACAATACCCGTAAACCGCAAAGCAAAACCTATAAGGCACGACTGAAAACGACGTTCGGTTCGGTAACCGAGCCGTTTACGTCACCCAATGTATTGGGCTACCTCGAAGGCACAGACCTTAAGGATGAAGTGCTGGTACTTACTGCCCATTACGATCACGAAGGTAACCAGAATGGCACGATATACTTCGGTGCAGACGACAACGGATCGGGTACCACAGGTATATTGGAACTTGCCCGCGCTTTCGCCAAAGCGAAAGCCGACGGCCACGGCCCACGGCGCAGCATCCTTTTCATGACGGTCACCGCCGAAGAAAAAGGGCTGCTGGGCTCTAACTACTACTCGCGCCACCCCGTATTTCCACTGGAAAACACCGTCGTTAACCTCAATACCGATATGATCGGCCGAGTTGACGACAAGCACCTCCGCGGCAACCATAACTATGTGCATGTGATCGGCTCGGACAAATTAAGCTCCGAATTGAAGGCAATCAATGAAGATGCCAATGCCGAGTACACACACATGGAACTGGATTATATGTATGACGATCCGAAAGACCCGATGCGTATCTACTATCGTTCGGACCAGTATAACTTTGCTAAGCATGGCATCCCGGTAATTTTCTACTTCAGTGGCCTGCATCCCGACTACCATACACCCGCAGATACTGTAGATAAGATTAATTTCGAACTGCTTGCCAAGCGCGCCCGCTTCGTTTTCCATACCGCATGGGAAATCGCCAACCGCGACAAACGGCTCGTGGTGGATTCCAATAAAGAATAATTTAACGAAATACTATGTTACCCCGTATCAATTTCACAGCAACACAAGCTTACAAATACCTCAGCAACCACTATGTGGACATTGCGCCGAAACATCTCACGGAGCTCTTCGCCGCAGACAACGACCGGTTTGCTAAGTTTTCGATCACATTTGGCGACATCTTGTTCGACTACTCCAAAAACCGCATGGATGATACGACCAAAGCACTGCTCCTCCAGCTGGCCCGCGAATGCCGGCTTGAAGATGCCATCAACGCGATGTTCGCCGGCGAGGCCATCAATGAGACAGAGGGCCGCGCTGTGCTCCACACCGCGTTGCGCTACCAAGGCGATGGATCCATACGGGTGGATGGAAAAGATGTAATGCCCGATGTGAAGGCTGTATTAAGTAAGATGCGTGGGTTTTCCGAGCGGATCATCGAGGGCGACTGGAAAGGCCATACCGGCAAGCCCATCACCGACGTGGTGAATATCGGTATCGGTGGCTCCGACCTCGGCCCCGTCATGGTAACCGAAGCCCTGAAGCCTTACAAAAACCACCTCAATATCCATTTTGTCTCCAACGTGGATGGTACCCATATCGCAGAAGCCCTTAAGAAACTAGACCCGGCCACCACATTGTTCCTCATTGCTTCCAAAACCTTCACCACCCAAGAGACCATGGCCAATGCGCACACCGCACGGCAGTGGCTGCTCGATAGCGGGGCGAACCCCGATGCCGTAGCCAAGCACTTCGTTGCCCTCTCTACCAATGCCAAAGCGGTAGCCGAATTCGGTATCGATACCCAGAACATGTTTGAGTTTTGGGATTGGGTAGGCGGCCGGTATTCATTATGGAGCGCCATCGGGCTTTCCATCGTACTTAGCATCGGTTATGGAAACTTTGAGCAATTGCTCCAAGGGGCAAGCGCCAGCGACAAGCATTTCCACGAGACGCCGTTTGAGGAGAACATTCCGGTCATCATGGCGCTTCTTGGCGTTTGGTATAACAATTTCTTCGACGCCGAAACTCAAGCGATCCTCCCCTATGACCAATACTTACATCGATTTGCGGCGTACTTCCAACAGGGCGATATGGAAAGTAATGGCAAGTACGTGGACCGTGAAGGTAATCCGGTAGAATACCAAACGGGCCCTATCATCTGGGGCGAGCCGGGCACCAACGGCCAGCATGCCTTTTACCAGCTCATCCACCAAGGCACCAAATTGATTCCCTGTGACTTTATCGCGCCTGCGCAAAGCCACAATCCCATTGGAGAGCACCATACGCTGCTACTGTCCAATTTCTTTGCGCAGACCGAAGCGCTGATGAATGGTAAGGATGAAGCGGAAGTAATTGCCGAACTAAAAGCAGCGGGCAAGCCGAACGAGGAAATCGCCCGGTTGAAAACCTTTAAAGTATTCGAAGGCAACCGGCCAAGCAACTCGTTCCTCCTGAAGAAGATCACCCCCTTTACGCTTGGGGCTCTGATAGCCCTCTATGAGCACAAGATTTTCGTGCAAGGCATCATCTGGAATATTTTCAGTTTCGACCAATGGGGCGTGGAACTCGGCAAACAGCTGGCTGGCAAGATTCTGCCCGAGCTTCGGAATGATGAACCGGTATCGGCCCACGACGCTTCGACCAACGGGCTGATCAACCATTATAAAGCGTGGCGCTGACCCGTTACCGGTTTTTTTTACAAACCGGATTTCTTGCACGGAATTTGTCGCTTGGTTAGTATGAGCGAACAACATTATTGGCGGATGATAATCGGTATATTGGGTGCGGCTGCCCTGCTAATTGGCGGTGCCTGCCAAGGGCCGGCATCATCTCAAGACGAGAACAGGGCACAGGGCGACACCGTACCACAGGGCACCGTAATTCCGGTGGTTGTGACCTCGTGTTATCTTTACACGCGCGAACAGGACTCTGTGCGCCTCAGCATCACGGTAGCAAACGACAGCGTTTCAGGCACACTACATTTCAAAAACTACCAGATAGATGGTAGCCAAGGAACGGTTGAAGGCCGGTTCCGTGGCGATACGCTGTTCGTTGTTTACGACTTCCAAGCCGAAGGCACCCACAACCGCACCGAGGAAGCATTCCTCAAACGGGGCGTTGATCTGATACGGGGATTTGGTGACCGACGACCAGTAGGGAACACGTACCGGTTTACAAATCGCGGTGCTATCGATTTCGAAGCGGGGCAGATCTTTCAACCGGTACCGTGTGATTAATGATTAATAACGGGTGTGCGGCCCCTGTTTAGGCCAGTGCGGCCAGCGCGTTATCGTAATTGGGCTCGTTGGTTACCTCCGCAACCTGCTCGGTATACTTTACGACACCATCTTCACCGATGACCACCACGGCGCGGCTCAAAAGACCTTCCAGTGGACCGTCCGTAAGTTTTAATTGATAGGCATCCGAAAAATTGCTATCCCTGAACTCCGATAAGGTTTCCACATTGCTGATGCCTTCCGCTGCGCAGAATCTTCCTTGTGCAAAAGGCAGGTCTCGCGAAATGCAGAGCACCACCGTGTTGTCTAAGCCTGCCGCTTTCTCATTGAATGCCCTCACCGAAGCCGCGCATGTACCTGTGTCAATGCTCGGGAAAACGTTGAGAATAACTTTTTTGCCTCGGTAATCACTCAACGACTTCGTGGATAGATCGCCGGCTATCAATTTAAAATCGGGGGCTTTGCTTCCTACACCCGGAAGCGCTCCCGCGGTATGTACTTCGGTACCTTTGAACGCTATTGTTGCCATATTTTTTGATTTTCCGTAATAATAGCAAATTCCAGCCGCGTTTGAAAGGCAAAACCCATTTGTTGACAGGTGGGTGATATAGAAGGACGCGAAGCGCCGTAAACATGGGTCATCCGGAAAACCTATGACAAACTGATTTCACCGTCTGATGGACGGTGAAATCAGCTGTTATTCATCTATGTTGTACACCCGGCTACATCAATCGCCGTAAACATAAATTTCGGCTATACTGGTAAATGGATCCCGATTACTGTCAGGCAACACCAATTTCAAGTAGCGACCAGATAACGTAGAAGATGAATTGCCTATTGATGTCTCTGCCATATCCCCTGAAGCAAATTGCGATTCTCCGATTTTTGTCCATGAAGATGCATCTGCATTAGGATCCGGGCTCACGAAGTACTGAATAGTTTTCGCGTCTGTATTCCCAGGCCGCCTATACGTATCTATTTTAACAATCTTCTTAGGCGAACCCATATCGATAATAGCCCAGTGCGGAAGGGGTTTATTTCCTCCATCCCATTGCGAATGCCAATAACTACCCAAATCACCATCAAGTAATGTGTTTTTACCGCCACCATCACTAGCCGTTTCATCTGATACTTCCAGGACACTCCATGTACTACGGTCGTATCTGTAAATCCCGTTATACTGTTCCCAATCTACGAAAAAGGTATCGATAGAAAATTCTTCCGGGATAAAAGCGGATGAGAATTGGAAATTTGTTCCCTCCTTAAAATCCGGACAGACAATACGCGCATCCTCGGGATTCAATCTTACGATATTGGTTTCGCCATTATTCGTCGTATATTTGATGTCCGTCCACATCAGTCGCTCCGTCGCACCGAACCACTCGATAATACCGCCACTTTCCGTTAATTCAAGGCTTTTCACCCTTCTATTCAACAACGAGCTTTGATAAAAATCGCCGTACGAGTTACCAAAGCCGGTGAGGTATAAGGAACTATGCCCGAAATTATCCCGTGTTTTTACTTCAAAGGTATAAGAACCTTCCGGCAGGTCGGGCACCTCCACATAAAAACTATCCAAACCGGCTGTTGGAGAAACGGAGGTAATCAAGGAGTCCGACATGGAATTCCAATAGAGGTCTACACTTTTCACGTTCGGCGCGTTTTTCAACCAAAATGCGAACTCAACACGTCCTTTACCGGCAATAAATTGTACGGAATCCACCTTGGGTGCGTAGATGACCTCTCCGTCTTTGACATATTCCTCATGGATATCCATAAAGCTTTCGCAGGACGTCACGAGAACGGCCAGGAAAAGCACAAATACATTATATGTCTCTTTCATTTTTTTGATTTTTATTCTTCTTGATTACTGTACTTCTCCAAACACATCGATCTCCGCAGGATGGGTGAATGTCGTTCCGCCCCATGTAGATAATATTTTTATCCGGATATAGCGTGCTGGCGGCAAATCCAGCGGGAATGCGAACTCATGTCCTTCTTGGGCCACCGTTTTATCTTCGTCACTATTATCAGATATGGGGAGCCCCGATGGTTTGATGATTTCGCAATCCATTACCTTGGTCCACCCGGTCCAATCGCCGTTTTGAGCGGGCCTGGTTGCCGAAACATAGACTTCAAATTCCTTCGGGTTTCCCCAATTGTAGTAAAGGCTGCTAAAAAACCGCTGAAACATCACGATCCGGCTCAGCTTCGCCTCCACGCCCAAGTCTATCGTAAAAGGTGCCGGAATGGAAGAGTTGGCGGAATGGCCAAAATTTTCCGTATTATCATCGATTAGAAAATTATCCGTCCCCTCCCAATTGGTGAAGCTAGCATCATTGCCAAGTTTCATGATAGACATATCGGTTTTCGGGATTTCCTCTTCAAATAGCGGAACAATCGTCTCCGTGATGGTATCCGAATAGTTTCCCCATTGGTCACTGAGTACGACCGCAAATTTTCTTGCCTCGGGCATAAATCCGCGTATCGATTGCTGCATCGACTCCGCCTCCGACGATGCTATCCGTCTGGTAACCATCTGGCCCACGGAGTCGGCTGCAAGAAAATCAAAGACAATCGGTGCCTTCAACTCATTTGCCCATTGAAATTGCGCTCCACCGAAGTCGTTGACAATCACCATGCTCTTCCTCACCTTACTCAGCGGAGACTCCAGGGGCGTAAACGTTACGGTCACCGGATCCGAGAGTTCCAAGGCCCGGTTGAATACATAAAGCTCTGCCGTATGCTCCGACATGTCATTAAACCCAACGATGGTTAATTTATTATCATAAAATGAGGATGACACCTCCTGCGTACTTCCATTGGTAATGGTGTAAACAGCCTTCACACCTAGGATATCCTCCGAGTTGGGTATACGATAGGTGACGATGGCCCCACCGGGGGTAGCTTCTACGGATACATCGGTGATCACACCGGGTTTTCCTAAGCTAGGGCTGGTTGGGTCCAAATTCTTCTCAGTACATGACCATAAAATCAACACCGAAAATAGAACTAAATTTATCCGTTTCATTATCCGTTTTCTTAATTCGTTAAAAAAATTACCATCCTGGGTTTTGAACCAAGAGCGGGTTATTGACCAGATCGTATTCCGGAATCGGGGCAAAATAATCCCTAAATGTAAACTTCTGTACGTACAGCGTTGTGACGGTATAATACTCGTTCACATCGCTGGCAGATACGTTCCAACCTTGGATCAGGCGGTTCTGGTCGCGCACGGCCGTTTTCCATCGATGACTATCCCAATAATAATGTCCTTCACAAGCCAATTCTATATTACGTTCCTGTTGGATGATTTGGCGCATGCCGGCTTTTGTAGTGGGTTTGCTCGGATTATTTGAATATTGTTGCCAACTTTCCACCACCCCTTCCAAACCGGCTCTTTCCCTAACCAAGTCTATATATTTGTAAACTTCGGCATCAGGGGCCGCCTTGCTTTCATTCAGCGCTTCGGCGTAGAAGAGATACAAATCAGCCAGACGCATATCCGGGAACGGGAATGTTTCATAGGAAACACTATTGGCATCCCTGAATTGCGTATTCATAGAGACTAATTTTTTAGGCCAATATCCGGTTGCATTGTAATCTCCCGGATTAAATACGGACGAAAACTCACCGAACCTATTTCGGGGGTACAACGCATCCAAGTCATTTTCAGGCTCATTGCGATACGAATTGCCCCACCATTTGCCACGGTCGAATCCTAACGTGGAATAGAAACGAGGCTCTCTGTCAAAGTTCAACGCCGCCGTCTGTTCACCCTTTTGTATGAGTCGTGCATGTTCGTCATCTCCAACACGTATATTATAACGGTTGGCATAATCATACTCGACATCTTCTTCGATAGGCACACCATTTTTAGAATAGAATGTTTCAACCGTAGCTAAACTCACACTCATCCTACCGCTCGAAGACGAAGATGTTCCTTGCTCGAACCGAGGCAAAGCAGGGGATTGCAAGCCCGAATTTACAGGATAAGAAGAGTTACCCCAAATCAATTCGACGTTCCAACGCTCGCTGACACTGCTGCGCAGGGTGTTTACAAGCCGGGTTGTATCCGATATCGGTTTAGACGTGATATAGTCTCCCACTTGGTAAAGGCGTATGCCCGCTTCTCCACATACGTCAATCGCTTCTTTACAAGCCGCTGCCGCCCTGTCCCATCGCGTTGCATCATAAACTTGATTGAAAAAAGGTTCGCCATTCTCGTCAAGGAAACTATTGTAGTCGGTATTTCCATTAAACAACGGACTGGCCCAATATACCAATGCTTTTGCCTTCAGCATATACGCCGCCGACTTAGTAAATCTCCCGAGTTCGGTTGAGGTGGCTTGAATAAACAGGGGGAGCGCATCGCTAGCAATCACTTCATCGATCAGCTCCAAGGTATAGGCAAAACAATCGTCTATTTTCTGGCGCGTAACCCGCACGCTGGTGGTGGATTCATTTACCGGAGGACTCTCTTTCAAAGGGGTTATTGGTCCATAAAATGTGATGAGATAAAAATGCATATAAGCTTTGATCAACTTTACTTCCGCAATCATCCGCTCTCTTTCATATGCGTTCAAATCTTGTACTTTGCCTACATTTTCCAGGAACGTATTACATTCCCTTATTCCGGCATATAAAGACCGGATCATATCACCTTTCCCACCCCAATAATCTATCCGATTAGATGTCGCACTATTTCTCCCGAGGCCAAATTGCATCCCCCCGGATGTTTGGCCCTCTTTATTGAAGCACATTTCCAATGCACCGAAAATCCCGGGGTTCTCATTCCAACCGGCGGATTTCGGCATTCCCCAATAACAGGTTGCCAAATATTGCT
Organism: Parapedobacter sp.; assembly: GCF_053550995.1. Classification (NCBI taxonomy): domain Bacteria; kingdom Pseudomonadati; phylum Bacteroidota; class Sphingobacteriia; order Sphingobacteriales; family Sphingobacteriaceae; genus Parapedobacter; species Parapedobacter sp. The sequence continues at coordinate 12,178 of NZ_JBMQOC010000010.1, read as the reverse complement.
CGGTGGTATATCGGTCAGAAAAGGCATTATCCAAGGTTGCAATGTTGTCTGGTACCACATCCAGGTAATTGCAAGAGCAAATCGTTAGCAATATCACTAACGAGCCTATATATTTCTTCAACGTTGATTTCATATTACTTTCCATGCTTATTATAAATTTACGGTCAATCCGAGGTTGATTACACGTTGTACCGGATATCCCAATCCGTTTCCGGCCATTTCCGGATCCCACAATTTAAACCCGCTCCAAGACATCAAGTTGGTTCCACTGGCATAAAGCCGAAGATTTTGCACATAGAATCTCTTTGTCAATGTTTGAGGCAGGGTATACCCTATCTCCGCGGATTTCAAACGTAAAAAAGTCGCATCCTGCATAAACCACGTACTTTGTTGCCTGTTGTTCTCTATCTCATAGTTGGCAAGCCGTGGCCACAACGCATATACGTCTCTATTCTCGGCTGACCAATAACTATCGGCATAAGCCTGTATAATCGCATTATGGCCTATCAAACCATCATCGTCACCCAAGCCGGAGTTTCCGTCGAGAAACGGCGTTGTTCTCTTTAAATCAACCCAAAAGGACTGGCGCGCTGAACCTTGGAAGAAAAAAGACACGTCAAACGATTTATAGCCCATGGACAAACCGAACCCGTAGTTGATTTCCGGAGTGGTGGGAAAACCGATAGGAACTTTATCCAAATCGGTAATTTTCCCATCGGCATTGATATCTTTATACTTAATATCGCCTGCTTGGTAGGTACCGAATTGGGTGGGCGAATTTTCGACTTCTTCGTCGTCCACAAAGAGGCGTTCCGCCACAAATCCCCATTCCTGGCCCAAAGGTTGGCCGATTTTCGATAACCACGGGGTTGCCGAATAGTCCGGTTCTTCCCATTCTATGGCTTTACTTGTGGCATAGGTGAAGGTGCCCCGCCCCGTGAACCAAAGGTCCGGGTTCACAATCTTTTCATAGTTCAGCTCCATATCAACCCCTTGTCCTTCGGCTTTGCCCAAGTTGGCCTTTACATCAGGAATAATTCCCATGGTCGATGGGATAACACGATTCAACAGGATGTTTTCCCTTCTCTCCTTAAAAAACTCGATCGTTGTAGATAGACCGCCGACCGTAGAGGCCTCAAGTCCAATATTTGTTTTATAAGCCGTTTCCCAACCGATTCTGTCGTTGGCATATCTGGAGATGCTTATGCCTAATGGATTATGATTTAGTTGGGTTCCCCAGTTTACCAGTCGCCCCGCATTCATGTTCACTTCTGATAAATAGTAGAAGCGGTCATAGCCACTTCCAATACCGTCGTTACCCACTAATCCGTAAGTACCTTTGAGTTTTAATTGGCTAAATACATCGCTCATGGGTTCGAAGAAAGGCTCGTTGGACACCATCCAGGCAAAGCCGGCGGAGGGGAAGAATCCCCAACGGTTGTTCGCCGAAAAACGTTCAGATCCATTATATCCAAAATTAAACTCGGCAAAATACCGGGAGTCATAATTATAGGTCAAACGGCCGGAAACGCCCATATTCCGACTAGGCAATGATAGTTGCAGGTTGTCCGAAATACCTTGTTTTTGGCTTCTCATCGTATAAACCAACAATCCGCCCAAGTTGTGGACGTCACGGAAGGTTCTGTTGTAATCAACTGCGCTTTCCAAATAGAATACGGTGTTGATATATCGTTCACGGGGGATATAATTGATGTATTCGGTACCACTGGTGGGGTTCAACCGTTGCAATTCATAACTCTGATCCGTCAAATTGTAGGATTGCAAATCATAATAAAAAGGGAAATATTGCCGATCAACCGTGTATTCCGAATACCGATTCATGTTAAACAACGCCCGAAAGCTAAGCCCTTCCGTCAGCGAGGCCAAATCCTGCTTAAGTTCAAATTGCGTTAACGCCTGATTTTTACTATAATCCCGATAACCTTTCAAGGATTCTGCATATGGATTGATATACCCGGCATTCCCGTAGTTTCCGAACAAGATATGTTTGGCATAAGCAAACTGTGGATCAGGCTCGTAATAAGGCTTGAAAAGCACGGGATTAGCCTGCATTACCTTGTTATACATTTGCGTCCCCCCATCTATCGGGCCGGTATATTCATCAAACGTCACATTCAAACGAAGGATCAGTTCCGTCGTGTTGGTCACATTTACATTCACATTGGAACGGGCGGAATACTTTGTCAGGCTAATGTTGGAATTGAAATTATTCCGGTTGTCGACTTTCATGTTCCCGTTGTCTTGCGTAACGTTTGCGGCCACATAATATCTCGCTACCTTCCCCCCACCACTTAAACTTAGGTTGACGCGCTGGTTGGATATCACATCTTCAAACATCGCATCGTACCAATCGGTGGCAGGAAAGATATCCGGATAGAGCCCGCGCTCGGTCATAATAACTTTTTCCTGCGAATAGATAGGTATACCCAATGGATCGCGTGTTTTGATCGCCTCATTGTGCATACGCATAAAGGTTACCGGATCTGCAATGTCTATCCGCTGCGTCGGGGAGGAGAATGAATTTTCAGCCCTGACATTGATTTGGACTTTCCCTTCTTTCCCTTCCTTGGTTGTCACGGCAATAACCCCATTCGCTCCACGCGCTCCATACAGTGCCGTTGCCGTAGCATCCTTCATGATTGAAAAACTGGCTATATCGTCTGTGTTGAGACGAGCTAAATCTTCAGTTGTAAGCTCTACCCCATCAATAAGGATCAATGGATCTTTCTTTGCGTCCGCCCCAAAAGTGGTAATACCCCGTATAAAGAAACTGGCATTGTCCCTTCCCGGCTCCCCGCTCTGCTGATAGGATATCAAACCAGCCACGCGACCGGCAAAAGCAGTGGTCAGGTTACTGCTGGGTACTCTTAACTCACTCGGTTTGACAGTCGTAATCGAACCTAAAACACTTTCCTTTTTTTGCTTACCAAAAGCAACAATCGTTACTTCGTCCAATTCGCTCGCCTGGAATTTGAGCACAATATTCAGCTCTTTTTGTCCAGTATAGACTACTTCTTCTGGAACCATTCCGAGGAATGTGGCCACCAAGACCGTATTGAGTGGAATATCGTCCAACACGAAATCACCGGACTCATCGGTCATCACCCCGCGGGTACTTCCTTTAATCGAGATCGTTGCTCCAGCGACAACGTCTCCTCCTTCATCGGTTACTTTGCCTTTTACCCGTTGTTGATTCTGTTGTTGATTTTGTTGATAAAACACGCCAGCTCTTACATGAATAGCCGGCGAAACTAAAAAGGCAAAAAATAAAAACAAGGCTAGCCAAATCGAATAGGCTGTTGTTCGTTTTCTCATACGATACTTCTCCATAAATTTAGTTAATTGACTGGTTGTTATATAATTAAATAGCTTTAATATAGTCATTAAGTGGCACGGAATAGGTCGTCCCACCTCCAAAACACTAATTGGTTAGACAATCTAAATCAAAAAAAGCGATTAAGACAAATGATGTTTAGTCAATGGTCAATGGTAATTATCAATCATCCAGATTCATCTAAAAGGTTAACAATAAAAGGTTAATCATCTATTTAAGCCCTCCACGCTATGTTACATTAAGTGTGCAACGCACGTTATTGGTCAAAAGCGAATGTATGGATAATTTATTGAATTGCAAAAAAATGTGCAATTAATTGCGATTTCAAAAAAACACTCCGGCAACCGCACTTAAAAATATGGATGATTAATCGTCCTTGCGAACAAGCGCAAGCTGGTGTCATCGTAAAACAAAAGGCTTTCCGTTTCATCACAAGTTATCAACGGATTTTCCATACCTTTAGCCAGCCGAAGACATATAAAAATATGCGTGTTCGCCCATGATGATTCCGTAACACTTGAAACCGTCATGATGTTAAAAAAACACACACAGGGGAATGAATAAAAAATCTTCATTACGACAATGATCGGTGGTGTATTGGTTATATTAGTCATCATCGGCATAGCCATCATCGCTTGGGGTGCCTTTCGCATCCAAGCGAACTTTTTCCTCAAAGCCATACATAAAGGCAACGCCGAAGGCCAACGGATTGCCCTCACTTTCGACGACGGCCCCCATCCGGTTTATACGCCACGGGTATTGGAATTGCTGAGCCGTCACAATGCGAAAGCCACCTTTTTCTGTATCGGGAAAAACGTGATAAAGCACCCTGATATCGTGAAGCAAATCCATGACGCGGGTCACACCGTGGGCAACCACTCGTTTTCCCATGCTCCTACCATCGATTTCCATGGTAAAAGGGGTTGGTTGGGCGAGTTGCAGCAAACCGACACGGCTATCGAGCTGGCCATCCACCGCAGACCAAGGTTTTTCCGGCCGCCCTATGGTGTAACCACGCCGCACCTTGCCAACGCTATCCACATAAGCGGCCACCGGGTGATCGGCTGGCGCGTGCGCCCCTACGACACCTTGAAACGACGCTCACCGGTCCGCATCGTCCGTACCATACTTCGAAATATGGCGCCCGGAGATATAATCTTATTACACGATACGCACGACCGGATTGTACCGGTTTTGGAACAGTTGTTGCCCCAACTCCGCCAGCGCGGCTACCCATTGGTTACCGTGGCTCAATTAATCGATCAGGATGCATATGCTCAAACATAACATACTCGCCTTGACCCTGTTGCTGTGCTGCACCGCCGGCTTTGCCCAACGCGAGGCACTCAGCGTAGAAGAATCAACCGCACTGAAAGCAAAAGTAACCGCCAGCACCAAAAGCCTGCGATCGCTGCAAAGCGACTTTATCCAAACCAAGCAGGTCAGTTACATGGACAAGGCCATCCGCTCCACGGGAAAGCTATCTTTCAAAGCACCGGGCAAAATACGGTGGGAATATGAATCACCTACCAACTATGCGATCATTTTCGATGGCCAAACGATGCATACCATAGAAAGCGGCCGCACCAAAACAACGAAGCTAGCCGCCAACCGGCGGATGAAAGGGTTGAACGACCTCTTGGTAGGTTCCCTACAGGGCAGCGATATACTCGACGAAAGTCGCTTCGACATCGCCTATTACCGCGACAAATCCAATTATGTAGCCGTATTGGTACCGAAAGACAAAGGCCTTAGCAGATATATCCAACAAGTGGAACTGGTTTTCGACGGCACCAGCCTGCTGCTTAACCAGGTTACGCTTACCGACCCGGCGGGGGACAGCACGAAACTTGCCTTCACCAACCACCGGAAAAACGCATCAGTACCAGACGCAACGTTCCAACCTTAACGACGTCGTCCAACCCTCAAATAACCACCGGTTATGCCAAGCCCAGCAGGCGCCGGTTACTGGCTTCGTCGGCTTCACCGCCGGCAAAATCATCGAATGTCTTCTCCGTAACACGGATGATGTGGTCATTGATGAATACCGAACCTTCGCGGGCACCGTCCTCGGGATGCTTCAGTGCACATTCCCACTCCATCACGGCCCAACCTTTGAAGTCGTAAGCCGTCAGCTTGCTGAATATCGCTTTGAAATCAACCTGACCGTCGCCCAATGAACGGAATCGCCCGGCACGTTCCACCCAACCGGAGTAACCACCGTATACGCCCTGTTTTCCCGTGGGATTGAACTCGGCATCTTTCACATGGAACGCCTTGATACGTTCGTGGTAATGGTCGATATATGCGAGGTAATCCAGGCATTGCAACACGAAATGCGAGGGATCATATAACAAACAGGCCCTCGGGTGATTATCTACCTTTTCGAGGAACCGCTCATAGCTTACCCCGTCGTGCAGGTCTTCCCCCGGGTGAATTTCATAGCATACATCCACGCCTTGCTCATCAAACGCATCCAATATGGGCCGCCAGCGCTTAGCTAGTTCGGTAAAGCCGGTATCCACCAGCCCTTGTGGGCGCTGCGGCCACGGGTACACCGTTTGCCATAATAACGCGCCGCTGAAGGTAGCATGGGCATTCAGACCGAGGTTGGCCGAGGCCTTAGCGGCGTATTTCAATTGCTGCACGGCCCATTCGGTACGCGCCTTGGGATTATGGTGGTATTGCGCGGGTGCAAAACCGTCGAACTGATCGTCGTATGCGGGGTGCACCGCTACGAGCTGCCCTTGCAGATGCGTAGACAATTCTGTTATCTCCAGGCCGATCTCATTGACCAACCCCTTAATCTCATCGGCGTAAGTCTTGCTCTCCGCCGCCTTTTGCAGGTCGAAGTAGTCCGTAGCCCACGTAGGTATCTGCACACCTTTAAATCCTAAATCCTTCGCCCAGCGACAAATGGATTCGAGCGAATTGAATGGTTGCTGATCACCCAAAAACTGGGCAAGGAAAATACCGGGACCTTTAATTGTTTGCATAATTACTTTGAGTTTAAAAAATTAATCGATTCATTTTTATCGCGGATCACACCACCCTACACCGTAAAGGGAGTCCACTTTTCAGTGCTTTCGTTGCTACGCAGTACATTGTCGAGGAAAGCCATTCCACGCACGCCATCGGCAACCGAAGGGAAATCTGCTCCTTCGTTGCCTTTGCCGCCACGGCGTGCGCGCCATGCGCTGGCAAAACTACGGTACAAATTTGCAAAAGCCTCGAGGTAACCCTCCGGATGCCCCACGGGGGTACGGCAAAAAGCACGTGCCTCCGGCGAAATGGCGGCATTGCCCCCCGCACGGTATAGCTGGGTGGGTTCGTCCAGCCATTTCACCGTTAGCGTATTAGGTTCCTGCTGGTTCCATTCGAGTCCGCCATGCTCGCCATAGATACGCACTTTCAAGGCATTCTCCTCGCCGGCCGCTACTTGCGAGGCCATCAGCACACCGCTGGCACCATTATCAAACTGCAAGAGGATATTCCCATCGTCTTCCAACCGGCGTCCTTCCACAAATGTGTACAACGAGGCACACAACTGGGTGGTGCGCAAGCCGGAAATAAACTCCGCAAGGTGCAGCGCGTGGGTACCGATATCGCCCATGCAGCCACTCTTGCCCGACTTGCTCGGGTCGGTACGCCACGCCGCTTGCTTATCGCCCGATTGTTCCGATGGCCTGCTGAGCCACCCCTGCGGATACTCCACATAGACCTTGCGGAGTTTACCGAACACGCCATCGCGTACCAGCTTACGAGCCTGCCGCACCATCGGATAACCGACATAAGTATGTGTAAGCAAAAAGAGCAGTCCAGTCTCTTCTACTTTCTGTTGCAATTGTTTGGCTTCCTGCAGGTCGAGGGTCATCGGTTTGTCCAGTACCACGTGGAAACCGTTTTCCAGTGCGAGCATAGCCGGTTCGAAATGCACATGGTTGGGCGTAACAATACTGACGAAATCCATACGTTCGCCTTCCGGAAGTTCGCGCTCGGCTGCTATCATTTCGTGATAGCTCCCATACACACGGTTGGCAGGAAGATAGAGTGATTCGCCGCTCTCCTTTGAACGCGCCGGGTTTGAACTGAATGCGCCGCACACCAATTCGATCTGACCATCCATCGCCGCCGCGATGCGGTGGATTTCACCGATGAAGGCCCCCTTGCCGCCGCCTACCATCCCCATCCTGAGTTTACGATTGATTGGATTACTGACCATAATTATGCTGATTTTGTTGTAAATGATTCATTGCTATCGTTGGCATTATCCACAAAAATAACATTAATGTAAAGAATCGCGCATATTGCTACAAAGATTTTGCAACGGCCACCGCCGAAGCCTCAAATGTGTTAAAAATGGTTAAATTCATCGGGCATTGGCCATGAATGTGTATTTTAGCCACTTGTATAGTTAGGTTGCGCGCGTTGCATGGAAAAGCTAATGTTCAGGGTGTTTGTATGGTCAATTTTGATGCTCACCTCGTTGCTTTCGGCTTGCAACCATGAAAAACCAAAGCCAGTGGCACGATCATTTGATCAATTTCTTTACCCTGATGACCTGAAAGGTATTGTTCCCGCTGGTGTAACCGGCGATGACAGCACGCAATTGGTACGTGCCTATATTGAACAATGGCTACGCCAGCAGGCGCTGCTCTACCACGCCCAACGGAATGTCAACATCAATACCGAGCAGCTCAACAAACAGGTTGAAACCTATAAGAATGGTCTCATCGTATATGCATATGAACAAGCTTTGGTGGGCCAGAAACTGGACACCGTGGTGACGGACGATGAAGTCAGGCAGTATTACGATGACCGGCCGGAGCTCTTCACCTTACAACAGCCTATCTTCAAACGTTCCTATATCCGACTGCGTACCGATGCTCCCGAACTAGAGCGGGTAAAGCGGCTCTTGGTTTCGCCCGACTTTGAAGCGCAGGACCTGCTGACCAAATATTGCGCTATGTATGCATCAGACTATGCGCTGCTTGATACCTCGTGGCACTATGCCGCGGACGTGGTGAAGGAAATTCCGCTTGGACGGATCGATGAGGCAGATTACGGGCAGACGGGGCGAATTTTTGAAATAATTGAAAATAATGAATTATATCTGATAATTTTGCACGACTCGAAATTGAGGGATGAACGGTCGCCATTACCATTGGTGCACGGACAGGTTCGCAATTTAATTTTGAACAAACGTAAGATTGATCTTATTGATCACATGCAGCGGAGCATCGTAGCCGACGCCCGCGAGAAGAACAACATTGAAATATACAATTAAATGAGTAGATATAGCTGCATTTTCCTGGTTTTAGCATCCATCGGTACATCCCACTGGGCTTCGGCCCAAGAACCCCAGGTCATTGACCGGGTGGCCGCAGTGGTTGGGTCCAATATCATCCTTGAATCGGAAATCGAAATGCAATATGCCCAGCACTTAGCCCAGGGCAATAAGGCCAACGAAGACATCAAATGCTACATCCTGCAACAACAGCTTACTCAGAAATTGCTTGCCCAACAGGCGGCTATCGACTCGATCGAAGTAAGTGAAAGCGAGGTGGACGACAATATCAACGCCCGCCTAAGGTACATGTCGAGCCAGGCAGGCGGACAGGAACGCCTCGAGCAATTCCTCAACCGTTCATTGCTCCAATATAAGGAGGAAATGCGCCCCAGTGTGTACGAACAACTGAAGGCCAACAAAATGCAGCAAAATATTGTATCGGGCATTGATGTAACTCCGTTAGAAGTGCGACGGTATTTCGAGTCGTTAGGCACCGACAGCCTCCCCTATTTCAACACCGAGGTAGAGGTAGGTGAGCTGGTCGTGTTCCCCCAACTCACGCGCGAGGAAAAGCAGCAGTTCCGTGACCGTGCCGAGGAGCTCCGCCAGCAGGTGGTGGACGGGTCCGACTTTGCGACGATAGCGCGGTTATATTCTCAAGATAAAGGCTCCGCACCATATGGTGGCGACCTCGGCTTCCATACACGGGATATGATGGTTAAAGAATATTCTGCGGTATCTTTCCGGATGAAACCCGGGGAGGTTTCGCCGGTATTCGAGTCCGAACATGGCTTCCATTTCCTCGAGGTGCTGGAGCGCCGGGGGGAAGAGGTGCATACGCGGCATATCCTTATTCAAATTAAACCCACCCCCGCGAGTTTGCAGCGAGCCGAAGCGCATATCGACAGTATCTATGAAAAAGTGGTGAACGATAAACTCGATTTTTATAGCGCTGCCACGGAGTATTCCGACAACAAAGAGACCAAATATAACGGCGGTATGCTGCTCAACTTGGAAAACCAGCAGAGCCGTACAACGCTCATTCCGGCAGACAAGCTGGATGCCAACATCTTCACGGCCATAGACACACTTCAGCCTGGTGAATATTCAAGGCCCGCACAATTTACAGACCGTACCACCGGAAAAACGGGATACCGGTTTACGTACTTGAAGTCGCGGACGCCACCCCACCAAGCCAACCTTGATATGGATTTTGCGAAAATCAAGGAAGCGGCCCTACAGGATAAGATTAACCGTGAACTCAGTAAATGGTTCGAAAGCCGCCGCGAAACAACTTTTATCAACATCAACGAAGCATATCACGATTGCGATGATTTGAAGATTTGGCTGAAGGATAGCGAGGCTGCAGTGGCGAAGCTGTAAGTGGCTTTTTTGCTGTTTGCTATTTGCTATTTGTTATGTGTCGTTTGCCGTTTGCTGTTTGCTTAAGGTATAAAACGAACGCACAGCGACTTACGCCTCAAATAACATCTCTATAATAACCCGCCATTGAAAGTCAGGCTGCAACTGCCATATCCGCACGTAATTACATTTCAGCGTTTCTGAGGAAGCCGTCGCTATGGAAGCTTCACCGTAAGAATAAGCAAGCTCGCCGCTATAGGATCGACTAGCCACCAATGATTTCGCCTGCACGGCCAGATCTTGTTCCTTTACGAAATCGAGGATAGCTGATTTACCGATAATAGGGGTTTTCCATGGGAAATAAAGCCGTGCATCTTCCGCCAAAAACTCACCGTAAGCTATGGCGGCGTCTGTTTTCAATACGGTAGAAAGCAGTTGGTCGTTGCTCATCACGATTTCCTTCCGCTGTTGTATCCGTTCCTTGGTTTTAAACCGGGTATAATCCTTTTTGTCAGGTTCTACGTAGTGCAGATCGGGTTCGTTGTTACCACCTTTGTGTTCAATCTGGGCGCGGAGGTCGATTTTCCAATTGCCTTTGCGATCGCGCCGCCAAACGGTAAGGTACTCGCCATACCGTTTGACCGCTCCGATACGTTGGAAGGAAAGCGTACCGGCCGTTACGCCCCATTCCATGCTTTTGGCAATAGCTGCAAAGGTTGGCCGCCACGTCATCACGTCGGGAATATTCGGCCGGTTCTCCAAGTACGCCAACGCATCGGTCGGCGATGGGGTGAAAAACGTGGAATTCCGGTCCACAACAGACATAAAAGCAGCATATGGCCCCTGCGTTTCGGATAGCCGCGCCGCGGTCCGGTCGGCCATCAACAAGCTGCCCACTTTCCCCAAAACCTGCGCTGCTACCGAATGGGCGGTAACAACAAACAAAACAATGAAACCAATCCTATTCATAACGGCCATTCGCTCAACCATTCAAATCTTATTCCAAAGTGTACCTTCCTTGCTGTCTTTGAGCTGGACACCCATCGTGTTCAAGCCTTCACGTATCCGATCTGATAGGGCATAATCTTTATGTTGTTTCGCGTCGTTGCGAAGACCGATAACAACATCCATCAGCCTTTCGAAATCATCAGATCCGGTATGGTCATCAACCAAACCCAGCACATCATGAACGAAATCCTGCATCAACATTTTGAGTGCGGTTAATGTGGACTCATCGATGGCCAGTTTGCCATCATATACGCTATTGACGATGCGCACCGCTTCGAACAGTTCGGCAATCAGCACCGGGCTATTGAAATCATCGCCCATTGCCGCATAACAACGCTGCTTCAACCCGTCGATAGGCACATCGGCCTTTTTCGCTGTCGCTTTCAGCTTAGGTAATAGCGCCATGGCATTCATGAGCCTTTTATAACCTTTGTCTGCCGCATCCAAGGCTTCATTGGAGAAGTCGAGTGTACTCCGGTAATGCGCTTGTAACATAAAAAAGCGAACAGCCATGGGTGAGTATCCACGTTTCAACAACGGATGGCTACCACTGAAAAGTTCCTGTGGCAGGAAACCGTTACCGGCAGACTTGGACATGCGTGTACCGTTAACTGTCAACATATTGGTGTGCATCCAATAGGTCGCCGGCTGGGTATGGTTGCACGCTTGCGACTGGGCAATTTCGTTGGTATGGTGCGTGGCGGCCAAGTCCATCCCACCGCCGTGGATATCGAACCGATCACCCAGGTATTTATTGCTCATCGCCGAACATTCGATGTGCCAACCCGGGAAGCCAACGCCCCAAGGCGAAGGCCAACGCATAATGTGTTCCGGTTTAGCTTTGATCCAAAGGGCAAAATCAAGTCGGCCGCGCTTTTCGTCCTGGCCATTGAGCTGCCGGGTATTGTTGAGCATGTCGTCGAGTTTGCGATTGGTCAAGATGGTGTAATCGTATGTTTTGACATACTTTTCGACATCAAAATACACCGTTCCGTTCACCTCGTAAGCATAGCCTTGGTTCATGATTTCATTCACCATCTCAATCTGCTCGGAAATATGGCCCGTGGCCGTAGGCTCGATGCTAGGAGGCAGCGTATTGAACAGCCGTAGCACCTCATGGAATCCCAGCGTGTACTTCTGCACAATCTCCATGGGCTCCAACT
>NZ_JBMQOC010000009.1:0-19765 GCF_053550995.1 Parapedobacter sp. | reverse complement strand
CGTCTTCCTTCCACTTCAGGTTTTGGGCTTCCTTGACGATGATCACCTGGTAGTCGCTCATCATCGGGTAGCGCCGGGCAGCACTCACAACCGTGGCAAAATCGGTATCCTTCCCATAAAGCACCGTCTGGTCGAACCCGCGCTGGGCTTCATCGAGCACCTGCGTCTCGATGCAATCGCTCACCAAATCTATGGCATAGGGTTCTTCGCCATGCAACAGGTATACCGGCAAGAGCTTCTTGCCCTTTATATCGGAAATGATTTTATGGGTATCCATTTTTCACTACTCCCTTTTCGCGTTGCCAAATTACATATTTAAACCCTATTTTTGTAAGATGTTCACCCCCACACCCCTTAATTTACCGGCATATCCGGCCAACATCCAACGGGACGGCACGAAGCTACTCATATTTGATGAATTGCGGAAGAAACAACTGGTGCTCACCCCCGAAGAATGGGTGCGCCAGCATTGGGTAAACCACCTGATACACGCGAAGCGATACCCCCGGTCGCTGATTAAACTCGAAGGCGGCCTGACGCTCCATAGCATGCCTCGGCGCAGCGATTTGGTGGTGCATGACACGCGCGGAAACAAAATTCTATTGGCGGAATTCAAAGCACCTACGGTGGGAATCACCCAAGCGGCGTTCGAGCAGATCGCGCGGTACAATATGGTGTACCGCGTACCCCTCCTCCTGGTAAGCAATGGCCTGCAACATTTTTACTGTCGCATCCATTTCGACGAAAATCGCTTCGAATTCCTTGCCGAGTTGCCGGACTACCAGCCATAACGACCGCCTTGGCGGCCTTCACAAACAGACAGGGTGACAGCCCAACGGTCGGGCATTTTGGCAGTCAACCTTCCCTAGCCCGCGCATGGCGCGATGTTTGTCGAATCACAATTACCACGCGGATATTTAATAATTGGACAGAATCACCTATCTTAGCAAGATAATAGAATAAAAACCATGAGCATTGACAAAAACGAATTTAGAAAATATGCGATTAAGCACCACCGGATCGGTAGCCAACATGTAGATGGTTTCATTGGCCGCGTGGAACGCAAAATGCCGACATCACTCACTCCCTACATCATCGAAGAACGGCAGATGAACGTTGCCCAGATGGATGTGTTTTCGAGATTGATGATGGACCGTATCATTTTTATGGGTGACCCAGTGGGCGACCAGGTGGCCAATATCATTCAGGCACAGCTCCTCTTCCTGCAATCCGCCGATGCACAACGGGACATCCAGATTTACATCAATTCCCCCGGCGGTAGCGTGTATGCCGGACTGGGTATCTACGATACCATGCAGTACATCACACCCGATGTGGCTACCATCTGTACCGGCATGGCGGCTTCGATGGCAGCGGTATTGCTATGCGCCGGCGCCAAGGGGAAACGTGCTGCGTTGACCCATTCGCGGGTGATGATACACCAGCCTTCGGGCGGTGCCCAAGGTGTGGCTGCCGATATGGAAATCAACCTCCGCGAAATGCTGAAACTTAAGAAAGAACTTTACGATATCATTGCCCACCATTCCGGAAAGAGTTACGAATGGGTGGAAAAATCGTCGGACCGCGATTATTGGATGAAAGCTGAAGAGGCCAAAGAGCACGGCATGGTTGATGAGGTGCTGGCCTCCAAAAAAGGAAAATAACCATGGCAAAAAATACAAAGGAAGTGACTTGCTCATTCTGTGGCATACGCAAGCAGGACGCACTGATGCTCATTGCGGGCGACGGTGCGCATATCTGCGACCGCTGCATTGCACAGGCTGGTGAAATACTCACCGAGGAGATGAACCTCCGTAAGAGCAAGGCCCTGCAAACCACGCTGAAACTTATACGCCCGATCGAAATCAAGGCGCACCTCGACCAATACGTCATCGGGCAGGATGATGCCAAGAAGGTGATGGCCGTGGCGGTATATAACCATTACAAACGACTGAACCAAAAGACGGATAAGGACGAGATCGAGCTGGAGAAATCGAACATCATCATGGTGGGTGAAACCGGCACGGGCAAAACGCTGCTCGCTAAAACCATCGCCAAAATCCTGAATGTGCCTTTTTGCATATGCGATGCCACGGTATTGACGGAGGCGGGGTATGTGGGTGAAGATGTAGAGAGCATTCTCACCCGCCTCCTGCAAGCGGCCGACTACGATGTGGCCGCCGCCGAGCGGGGAATTATCTACATCGACGAAATCGATAAGATAGCCCGCAAAAGCGACAACCCCTCCATTACACGTGATGTGTCTGGCGAAGGGGTACAACAAGCACTGTTGAAAATCTTGGAAGGAACCGTTGTGAATGTACCGCCACAGGGTGGTCGTAAGCATCCCGACCAGAAGATGATCGCGGTAAACACCAACAACATCCTCTTCATGTGCGGTGGGGCGTTTGATGGCATCCAGAAGAAAATCGCCAACCGGCTGCGCACCCAAACCATCGGGTACAGGGTAAACCAAGACGAGGTTGAAGTGGACTTGAACAACCTCTTGAAATACATCACCCCGCAAGACTTGAAGAGCTACGGCCTCATCCCGGAGCTCATCGGCCGGTTGCCGGTGCTCACTTACCTCAACCCCCTCGATAAAGAGACGTTGTTGAATATTCTTACGGAACCTAAAAATGCACTGATCAAGCAATATCAGAAATTGTTTGAATATGAGGATGTGGAACTGAAGTTCGACGATGACGTGTATCAATTCATCGTGGATAAGGCCAATGAGTTCAAGCTGGGTGCGCGGGGCCTCCGGTCCATCTGCGAAGCCATTATGCTAGACGCGATGTTCGAAATCCCATCTGACAAAGGTGAACAGAAAACACTGTATATTTCGCTCGAATACGCCAAACATAAATTCGAAAAGTCCGATTTGAAGAAACTGAAGGCAGCGTAGGGTTTGTGTGGTTCTTGAAGGCACGGGTAATTGACGGACGATGCAGTTTATTTTACGGCCATGGCAAACAAGAAAAATAACCCCGCAGAAACGCCCATCAAACCGGGCCTGAAAAGTAAAGAAGAAATCGTAAACAATTGGCTGCCGCGTTATACGAACCGGCCATTGGACGAATTCGGGGACTACATCCTGCTAACGAACTTTTCGAATTATGTAAAGCTTTTTTCGGAGATGCATGACAATGCACCGATCCTCGGCTTGGACAAGCCGATGCAGAGCGTTACAGCCGAGGGCATCACGATCATCAATTTCGGAATGGGAAGCCCCATGGCGGCGACCATCATGGATCTCCTATCGGCGATATCGCCAAAAGCTGTACTGTTTTTGGGAAAGGCAGGTGGCCTGAAAAAGAAAAATAAGATCGGCGATATGGTGTTGCCCATCGCAGCTATCCGCGGCGAAGGAACCTCTAACGACTACTTTCCGCCGGAAGTTCCGGCACTGCCCGCCTTTGCATTGCAAAAGGCCATCTCAACAACCATACGCGACCATGCCCTCGATTACTGGACGGGTACCGTCTATACCACCAACAGGCGGGTATGGGAACACGACAAAGCGTTTAAAAAATACCTCAAAAGCATCCGGGCCATGCTCGTCGACATGGAAACCGCCACCATCTTTTCGGTCGGTTTCGCCAACAAAATCCCAACCGGCGCCCTGCTGTTGGTATCGGATCAGCCGATGATACCCGAGGGGATCAAAACGGCGGAAAGCGACTTGAGCGTGACCGCCAAATTCGTGGAAAGCCACCTTACCATTGGTATTGAGTCGCTCCGTCAGCTGATCAACAACGGCCTGACCGTAAAGCACCTGAAGTTCTAATCACGATAACCCAACAACCATGTGGCACGACAACATACTGGACACCATCGGCAATACCCCTATGGTAAAGCTTAATCGCATCACCAGCAGGTTAAAGGGCACCATACTGGCTAAAATCGAGACAACAAACCCCGGTAACTCCATCAAAGACCGCATGGCGGTGAAGATGATCGAAGACGCCGAAGCGGCGGGCCTGCTCAAACCAGGCGGCACCATTATCGAGGGTACATCGGGCAATACCGGCATGGGTTTGGCCATGGCCGCGGTCATCAAGGGTTACCGCTGTATTTTCACCACAACGGATAAGCAATCGAAGGAAAAGATCGATGCCCTACGGGCATTCGGCGCAGAGGTCATCGTGTGCCCTACCAATGTCGATCCCGAAGACCCCCGCTCCTATTATTCGGTATCTAGCCGATTGGAACGCGAAATCCCCAATTCGTGGAAAGCGAACCAATACGACAACCTCTCCAATACACGGGCACATTACGAGCAAACAGGACCGGAGATATGGGAACAGACCGAAGGAAAAGTCACCCACCTGGTGGCGGGCGTAGGAACCGGTGGAACCATCAGCGGGGCCGGCAAATACCTCAAGGAGAAGAATCCGGATATCCTGATATGGGGTATCGACTCCTATGGGTCGGTATTCAAAAAATATAAGGAAACGGGCATCTTTGACAAAAACGAGATATACCCCTACATTACGGAAGGCATCGGTGAAGATTTCCTGCCTAAAAATGTTGCATTTGAGGTGATCGACCACTTCGAGAAAGTCACCGATAAAGATGCTGCGTTAATGACGCGCGATCTGGCCCGCAAAGAAGGCATCTTCGCAGGCAATTCCGCGGGGGCTGCCGTTGCCGGATTACTCCAGCTCGGCGACCGGCTCCGTGACGACTCGGTGGTGGTGGTCATCCTACACGACCACGGGTCGCGCTATATGGGCAAGATGTACAACGAAGATTGGCTGCGTGAGCGGGGGTTCCTTGAAGATGAGAAACTAACCGCACAGACCATCCTCAAGAAACGGGGCGATGTGCCCCTCATCATGGCCGACGCGGAACAGTCGGTTATCGAGACGTTCAACAGCATGAAAACGCTTAACATCTCACAGATACCGGTAACCCAACAGGGCATGATCATTGGAAAGGTTACCGAATCGGATATCCTGAATGCGCTATTGGACAACCCGTCGTTGAAATCGGCCGGGGTTATGGAAATATGCACCCCTCCTTTCCCCTTTGTCGACCTGCGTACTTCCATCGATAAGATATCGTCACTTATCCACAAAGACAACCAAGCGGTACTCGTGGAGGATGAATATGGCAAAATCACCATCATCACCCAATACGATATCATCAATGCAATCTCTGGATAAAAAAACCCGTCTCGTTTCAATGAGACGGGCTTTCATCTAGATCGACTGCGCCTAATAACCTATGCACCTGCTACGAGTGTCACCTTAAAGTTTATTTCCTCGCTGATGAGGTCATCCGCTTGGCCTGCATAATTCACGCCCCAGTCTTTACGGGCGATATTGAAGTCGGCGGTTGCTTTCACTGCGTTTTCACTCGCTTCCTGTACCTGTGCATCGAATGTGATGTTCTTGGTGACCCCACGGATGGTCAGGTTGCCGGAAATCACCACCTGGCCAGCCGCCGCGCCGTCCTTTACATTGGTAATTTCGAAACTTGCCTCGGGATGGTTGTCCACGTCGAAGAAGTCTGCGGACTTCAGATGCCCTTCCAGTTTGCCTTTGTATTCGCCATCCAGATCATGGTTGGCAATGGTGGTGAGGTCGATAACGAAATTGCCACCTACCAGCTTGCCTTCCTCGACGGTCAACGTACCCGATTTGATTTGAACATCACCATGGTGTTCGCCGCTCACTTTCCTGCCGGTCCAATGCACGGTAGACTGCGCTGTATCCACCGCCAGCTGGTTAGCTGTATGCGAGTGTGCCGCTTCTTCCACATTTTCCGACGTCTCCGCTCGTTTCCCTTCGGGGTTGCTTACGCATGATGCAAGCAGCAATGCGCCCGCTATCATTGTTAATACTACTTTTTCCATGTTTTTTTGACGATTAAGTAATTATATGGTTAAACATTCATATTGGACGTGTACATTCTTTTCCTCAATATATAGGCAAATTAACAACTGTTGGACAAAAAAGTTTCAGTGAAGTTTAGGGTCCGCTTGAATGCGTTTGATATCGGCGCCCAGCGCCTGTAAGCGCCGTTCGATATCCTGGTAACCGCGTTCAATCTGTTCGATATTGTGGATAATGGATTTCCCTTGGGCCGAAAGCGCCGCAATCAATAACGACACGCCTGCCCGGATGTCGGGTGACGTCATTTCGATACCGCGCAATTTGAACGCGTTGTTGAGCCCTATCACGGTGGCCCGGTGCGGGTCGCAGAGAATGATCTGCGCGCCCATATCGATAAGCTTGTCGACGAAAAACAGCCTGCTTTCAAACATCTTCTGGTGAATCAGCACGTTGCCTTTGGCCTGGGTGGCTACCACCAGTACAATACTGAGCAAATCCGGCGTGAAACCAGGCCATGGCGCATCAGAAATCGTCAAGATAGAACCGTCGATAAACGTATCTATTTCATAGCTGCTTTGGGCAGGTATATAGATGTCGTCTCCTCGAAGTTCGAAATGAATGCCCAATTTGGAGAATACCATCGGGATGATACCCAGCTCTTGGAAATGCACATCTTTTATAATCAGCTCCGATCCGGTCATTGCGGCCAAGCCGATAAAAGAGCCGACCTCAATCATATCGGGCAACATCCGGTGTTCGGCACCCCCTAGTCGCTCCACCCCTTCGATGGTCAGCAGGTTCGAACCGATACCCGAAATTTTTGCCCCCATGCGGTTCAATAGCTTACACAACTGTTGGAGGTAAGGCTCGCAAGCGGCGTTATAGATGGTGGTCGTGCCTTTGGCCAAAACGGCCGCCATCACGATATTGGCCGTACCGGTTACCGACGCCTCTTCCATGAGGATATACGTACCGGTGAGGTTGGTTGCATCGACATTGAAGAAATGGGTATCGGCATCGTAATGAAAGCGGGCCCCCAATTTTTCAAAACCCAGGAAGTGGGTATCGAGCCGACGGCGTCCGATTTTGTCCCCACCCGGCTTGGGAATGGCCGCCCGGCCAAACCGCGCCAATAAGGGCCCTACAATCATGATGGATCCACGTAGGCCACTGCCTTTGGCCTTGAATTCCGTCGATTTGAAATAATCAAGATTGATATGCTCAGCCCGGAAAGTATAGGTGTCTTTATCAAGCCGATCCACCGTTACGCCCAAGTCGACCAGCAATTCGATGAGCTTGTTCACATCCTTGATGTCGGGGATGTTACTGATGGTTACCGTCTCTTCGGTAAGCAATACAGCCGAGAGAATTTGGAGTGCCTCGTTTTTGGCGCCTTGGGGAATGATTTCTCCCTTCAGCGATTTACCACCGTGTATTTCGAATGCGTTCAATACTTCTTCTTTTTCTTTTGGGGCTGCTTTTTATTGTTCTTTCCGTTGCCGTTTTGCGGAGCGCTGCCGCCCTTGGTGCGGCTACCCGGGGGCGGCGTCTTGAAATCGAGCTTGGTTAGGGTCACTTCCGCCGGGAGCTGTAGCTCGCCGTCCGAAAGTTCACGGAGGTCCGCAATGATAGCATCATCTTCCACCGAATCCTTATTCCATGTAAGGTAGGCCATTTTCATGAAATTGGCAATAGAGAGCGTCATGCTCTGCTTTTTCTCGGGGTCGTTCATCATCCTTGCCCGCTCGATCATCGTCTCTATGGTATGGCCATAATGCTTGTACCTGATGCGGTGTTGCGGATAGTTGAGCAACTCTGGTTTAGGATGGATGGACGCCTTATCGGGCGTGGGATACGGTGAATCCACGTCGATTTTAAAATCGGATATGATATGCAGGTGGTCCCACAGCTTGTGTTTGAAATCGGCGACGTCGCGCAGGTGCGGATTGAGGAATCCCATCATGTCGATGACGACCTGGGCATGGCGATTCCTTTCTTCCTTGGTAGGCAAGGTACAGATGTAGTCTACCATATTCTGCACATTCCGACCATATTCCGCCAAAATCAGCTTTGGCCGGGTGCTATTGTAATCAAAATTAATATCCATAGTTGTTCGTTCTTTTTCCGCTCATCCCACGATTCGCAATTTCGCAAATTTAAGCAACAATTGTTTCTGACCCAATTCTTTGAAGAAAATAGTTGCTTTCACATCATTTTTGCTACCTTCTACCTGCATCACCTTTCCGAAGCCGAAACGCTCATGCTCCACTTCCATGCCGACCTGTAGGTTGCTCGTATCTGACGGCGTAAACCCCGGTGTGGGCGTATGGGCCTTGGGCAAAAGTGTCCGTGTTTTAGGGGGCGTCATCTTCGGTTTGGGCTTGGTAAACACGTCGCGCTCTCCCCATCCCGACCGTTCATCGGCAAATGATGCCCCTCCTTCGGGGGCCGACCGCGGTTTGAAATCGAGCTCCAAGTAGGTAGGATTCAACTCGTCGAGAAACCTGCTTGGCTCGCAGTTGTTGAGCGTGCCCCAACGGTACCGTGAGGTTGCATAACTTAGCGTGAGTTTCTTCTCTGCACGGGTTACAGCCACATAGAAAAGCCGCCGTTCTTCCTCGAGGTCGCTACGGGAATTAAGCGACAGTTGCGAGGGAAACAGGTTTTCCTCAAGTCCCACGATAAACACATGGGGGAACTCCAGCCCCTTTGATGAGTGGATGGTCATCAGTGATACCGTATCCGCATTGGGGTCTTTGTCGTTGTCGTCGTTGGTAAGCAGGGCGACGTCCTGCATGAAAACATCGAGCCCGCGATCCTCGATATCCTCCCGCTCACTGAACTCCTTGATACCATTGAGCAATTCCTGGATATTTTCATAGCGGCTGAGACCCTCTACCGATTTGTCGGCATAGAGGTCTTTTAGTATACCCGAATGTTGGGCGATGTGCATGGCGACGTCATATGCCGCATGTTTCTTAGCCTCCACTTGGAATCCCTGTATCATCGCGGCGAATGCCCCGACCGCACCGGCACTGCGTCCATCGAGATGGGTAACGGCATCGCTGATGATCTCCCACATCGTGATCTGCCGTTGGTCGGCCGCCACGCGAATACGGTCTAGCGTCGTATCACCAATCCCCCGACGCGGATAGTTGATTACCCGTTTCAGGGCTTCCTCGTCATTCGGGTTGAAGGTTAGCCGGAAGTAAGCAATCAAATCTTTGATTTCCTTACGTTGGTAGAACGAGGTACCGCCATAGATTTTATAGGGGATATTGATTTTCCGAAGGGCCTCTTCCATAGCCCGCGACTGTGCATTGGTACGGTAAAGGATGGCGAAATCCCGGTAATTTCCACCCTGTAAGGCACGCTCCTGCGCAATGGCTTCCGCTACAATCTTGCCTTCCTCGTTATCGCTGAATGCCCGGTGTACCCTGATCTTTTCGCCGGTTTCATTTTCGGAAAACACATGTTTCTGCAACTGGTTTTTGTTGTTGGCGATAACACTGTTTGCCGCATTCACGATATTTTTTGTGGAACGGTAGTTTTGCTCCAACTTAAAGACCTTTAGGTCAGGATAGTCCTTTTCGAAGTTGAGGATATTCTGGATGTTTGCCCCCCGGAAAGCATAGATGCTCTGCGCGTCGTCGCCCACCACACAGATATTTTCGTTGATGGCAGCCAGCTTACGCACGATAAGGTATTGCGAGAAGTTGGTATCCTGGTACTCATCCACCATAAGGTACTTGAACTTGTGCTGGTATTTGTGAAGTACATCGGGGTATTCGCGGAAGAGCACATTCGTCTTGAACAGGAGGTCATCGAAATCCATGGCGCCCGCTTTATAACACCGCTGGGCGTAAGTGAGGTAAACCTGCCCCAGCTGGCCACGGCCGTTGGAAAAATCGTCGGCCTGTAGCTGTTCGTTGCTATTGTATTCCTGTGCCGAAATAAGGTTGTTTTTGGCAGACGAGATCCGGTTATACACAAAGTTCGCGTTATACAGCTTATCGTCCAGTTGCATCTCTTTCAGGATGGATCTGATAAGGCTTTTACTGTCGTCGGTATCGTAGATGGTAAAATTGCGTGGGTAACCGATGTGTTCGGCCTCGACGCGCAGTATCTTGGCAAAGACGGAGTGGAAGGTACCCATCCATATGTTCTTGGCTTCATTGCCCACCACGCTCATGATACGCTGACGCATCTCTTTTGCCGCCTTGTTGGTAAAGGTAAGCACTAAAATATGGAACGGGTCTACGCCGTTGCGGACCAGGTGGGCCACACGGTAGGTGATCACGCGGGTTTTCCCAGAACCTGCACCTGCTACGATCATCACGGGCCCCTCGGTTTGTTCAACGGCAGCGCGTTGCGAAGGGTTTAATCCAGCTAAATAATCCAAAATCCGTTTACGCTAAATATCTTTCTCGATTGCGGTGTAAAGGTATGAAATTCCGGCTAAAATGGCGAATCGTCGTTCATGTCGTTCATGCGCGATTGCCGTGTGATACTGCCGGGCTGATCGAACGATGCAGAGGGCGCCATGCCGGCGGAAAATGAGTCCGGGCTGCCGAATGCGGGTCCACCACCGAATGAAAAATCGTCCTCCAGATCGGCAAATTTCACATATTTACCGATAAACCGGAGCTGAACGGTACCGGTTTCGCCATTCCGGTGCTTGGCGATAATGACCTCACCGACACCGGCAGTGGGCCGGCCGGCTTCATCTTCGGTAAGGCCATAATATTCGGGCCGGTAGAGGAACAGTACCATGTCGGCATCCTGTTCGATGGAACCCGATTCCCGCAGGTCGGACAACATGGGCCGCTTGCTGCCGCCAGGGCGGCTTTCCACCGCCCGGCTAAGCTGTGAAAGGGCGATGACGGGGATATTCAATTCTTTGGCTACCGACTTGAGCGACCGCGAAATGCTACCGATTTCCTGTTCGCGGTTGCCACCCTTCCCATCGTTCTTGCCGTGCATGAGCTGCAGATAGTCGACAATAACCATCTGGATGTCGTATTGTGCTTTCAACCGCCGGCACTTTGCCCTGAATTCGAAAATATTGAGTGCGGGTGTATCATCAATGAGCAACGGGGCTTGGGTGAGCCTATCGATACGCGAATGGAGCTGGGTCCATTCGTGGTCGGCCAAGTTGCCTTTACGGATTTTCTCCTGTTCAATTTCGGTCTCGCCGGCAATAAGGCGGTTGACCAACTGGACGGACGACATTTCTAGGGAAAACACCGCGACAGGCTTATCGTGATCTACCGCTGCATTGCGTGCACAACTCAATACGAAGGCGGTTTTCCCCATCGCAGGCCGCGCGGCCACGATGACCAGATCCGAAGGCTGCCAACCCGACGTCATCCGGTCCAGCTCGGTAAAACCGGATGGCACGCCCGTGAGGCCATCCGTGCGGTCGCGCAGGGTCTCCAGCGCTTCCACCGCTTCGCGCATGATATCGTCCATCTTGCGTGTGTCTCGCCGCAGGTTGTTTTGGGCGATATCGAATAAGCTTTTCTCGGCATGGTCCAACAGGTCGAAGATATCGGTGGTATCTTCATATGCATTGTTGATGATTTCGGTCGATATCTTAATCAGTTCGCGTTGGATATATTTCTGGGAGATGATACGGGCGTGGTACTCGATATTCGCTGCCGAAACCACGCGGTCTGTGAGTTGCGTGATATAATACGCGCCGCCCACCAGCTCCAAGGCTCCCATTGCCCGCAATTCGGCAGTGACCGTAAGCAAGTCGATGGGCGATGTTTTCTGGAATAGGTTGTAGATAGCTTCAAATATCTTCTGGTGTGCTTCTACATAAAACGTTTCGGGCTTAAGGACGTCGATGACTTCGCTGAGCGCGTCTTTCTCCAGCATGAGGGCCCCCAATACAGCTTCTTCCAGATCGCCGGCCTGTGGCGGCAGCTTCCCCAATCCGCTCACCAAATTATTCAACCGTGTGCGGCGTTCGGCAAACGAACCTCGTCCTGAAGCACCTGTTGGATTGGAAGTATGTTCATTTTGGTTTGTCATCTTTATCTACAACAACGTTTTATATCCATTTATCTTAATAAGCAATATCGACACTGCGGTTTATCACCGGCGGCTGTGAAGCGGCAGCTAAACAGCGTAACAAAGCTAGGGAAATTTACGGGCCACTTCCCTACAAGTTCTAAACAGCCTTTTCACACCTCTTTTTTTTTAATGTGCTTACGCTTGAAAC
This sequence comes from Parapedobacter sp., assembly GCF_053550995.1. NCBI lineage: Bacteria > Pseudomonadati > Bacteroidota > Sphingobacteriia > Sphingobacteriales > Sphingobacteriaceae > Parapedobacter > Parapedobacter sp. Next base: position 7,693 of record NZ_JBMQOC010000009.1, on the reverse strand, counting down.
AAGTACAATTAGCTCAATAACTTATTAACACCCATTGTTCAAAAAATGTTGAGAACAGCCAACGCACATTGAAAAACAACGGGATAAGACTTTGTTAATAACTTTAACCGTTGTTAATGCACCAAAAACCACGCCACGGAAACGCCTTCTCCCGGGGGCTGGTGGGGAACAAATGAATACCAATTGATTACCCTTAGATCGACTGTGCAATCACGTAGCCGCTGGCCCATGCCCATTGGAAATTGTAACCGCCCAACCAGCCCGTCATGTCTACCCCTTCTCCCCCGAAATAAAGACCTTGAACCCGCTTCGCCTCCAACGTTCCGGGCACCAACTCGTGGGTAGCTACACCGCCGCGCATTACCTCGGCCTTGTCGTAGCCCTTGTCGCTCGCCGGCGTTACCGTAAACCGGTGGATGGTCGTCGCGATACGCTTAGCATCGGCTTTACTCAATGAGGCTATTTTTGTATCTATGGGAAGGAATTTGCCAAGCGATTCGACCAGTCGGCGGGAATAGAAGTCGCCCAACAGTTGGCGCACCAGCCGTGCCCCGCCGGTTTGGCGTTGTTCCTTGATAAGCTGTTCGATAGAACGATCGGGCAGCAGGTCGATAACGATAGCCTCGCCGGGTCGCCAATACGAAGATAGTTGCAGTATGGCCGGCCCACTGAGCCCCCAATGAGTGAAGAGGATATTCTCTTCAAAGCTTGCCCGCTCATTCGCTACCCGGCAATATACGCTGTTGCCTGCAAGTGCAGCGAACCAGTCGGCGTCCTTACCGGTAATGGCCAGTGGCACCAATGCCGGCGCCGTAGCGATAATCTCCATTCCGAACTGACGGGCGGTACGGAGGGCAAAATCACTTGCACCCAGCTTCGCTACGGGTAGCCCGCCACTGGCGATCACAACTGAAGCCGCATCGACGTACCGTACATTTCCATCAGACTCGTACGACACTTCGAAGTGACCATCAGCCCGCCGATCCACAACGATCGCGTTGCTATTCAGGAGCATTTCCTGATCATACTGCCGCAACAGGTTAACAAAGACATCGACAACATGCTTCGCTTTATTACTTACCGGAAATAATTGCCCCAACGTTTTCTCTTTGCCGGTGATGCCGTACTGTTCGAAAAACCGAATGGTGTCTGCGACCGTCCATTGCCCCAACACGGAATGGGCGAATGCAGGCTCGGCCGATACGAAGTTTGCTACCGACGTGTGTAGATTGGTATAATTGCAGCGGCCGCCCCCTGAAATCAGGATTTTGGCCCCCGGCCGGTCATTGCGTTCCAAAACCAGCGTACGTTTACCACGCTTACCGGCCTGCACCGCACACATGAGCCCACACGCCCCTCCCCCAATGATGACGGCATCGTATTTTGTATGTCGTAAGTTGTTAGTCAAAAGTCGGCGGAATCTACTATCGATTGTCTAGTGTCTATACGTCCAACGTGCGTCTTTCCGCCCAGCTCCGTTCGGCCAATTCGATAAGGCGGATTACATCCCGTGCCTGCTCGGGCTTCACGTGCAATTCGCTTCCACCGACAATTGCTGCATGGACATTCCGGTAAAATGCCGGATAGTTGCCCCTTTCGCTGGGAAGATATTCGGTGTAATCCCTCCCGTTTTCGAGGACATTCAATTTCCCCCATATTGTCTCGGGCTCCTTCCCCCAATCCGGATCGTCCTTGGGCAACCGCCCTGCCTTAAGCGCCGCCTCCTGCGGGTCGACACCATATTTTACAAATGCTCCATCCATGCCATACAGGGCGTATCGCGGCGAAGGTTCTTTGACAAGCATGGCACCTTTCAGCGACACCTTCAATGCCGGATAATGGAGGATCAGTTCAAAATCATCTACCGCCCGGGCACCGTTCCGCTGCTTGCGCAAATCGGCATTAACTGCCTCCGGCAGGCCGAAAAGCTCGATGGATTGGTCGATGAGGTGGGCACCCAGATCATAAAGAATACCCGACCCGGGCAAATCTTCTTCACGCCATGCGTTTTCTTTGAGCGTATTACGGAACCGGTCGTACCGCGCTTCGAAAGCAACCAACCGGCCCAACCGGCCGCCTTCAATCACTTTCTTGACCGTGAGATAATCACTATTCCAACGCGCATTGTGGTGCACGGTGAGTAATCGGTTTTGCTGCTGTGCCACAGCAATAAGTTCGTCTGCCTGCGCCGAGGTATTGGTGAACGGCTTCTCGACGACCACATGCTTGCCGGCAAGCAGGGCCGCTTTGCTAAGGGAATGGTGCACGTCATTCGAGGTGGCCACCACCACTAAATCGATGTCATCGGCTTGGATGATCGCTGCTGCACTTCCCTCCGGTATGGCCTCGGGGTACCGTTGTCGAAGCAGCTCCTGCTGTTCAGGCTTTCGGGCCGTGACGCGGTGCAACCGCAAACCTGCCACCGATGTGATAACGGGAGCGTGGAATACCTGGCCGGCAGCACCGAAGCCGACCAGCCCTACATTAATTACCTTGTCCATACGGTCACTTATATTTTACATGCGGTGTGGCACTTCAATACCGAGCAGTTGCATACTGTTGGCGATGATGCGCGCTGTGGCGGCCGAGAGGTGCAACCGAAAATTCCGAATCCTTTCATCTTCTGCCTTTAGGATGGTTTCCTCGTGATAGAATTTATTGTATTGCTTAGCCAGTTCAAAGCCGTAGTTGGCCACCTGCGCTGGACTGAACTCCCTGGCAGCTGACCCAATGGTAGCAGGGTAGTTGCCAAGCAGCTGAATCAGATCGCGTTCGCTTGTAGACAGCATAGGTGGTTTAACCACGGCAAGCTGGGCACGGTAGCCGCCTTTGGTGAGTACGGATTGGATACGGGCATGTGTATATTGAATAAAAGGTCCCGTATGTCCCTGGAAATCGATCGACTCGTTGGGGTCGAAGAGAAGACGCTTTTTGGGTTCGACCTTCAGGAGAAAATATTTGAGCGCTCCCATGCCGATGATATCATACAATGTTGCTTTTTCGGTTTCCGGCAGTCCTTCGGTTTTCCCAAGTTCTTCGGTGCGCCGCTTGGCTGTCGCTGTCATTTCATCCATCAGGTCATCGGCATCCACCACCGTACCCTCGCGCGACTTCATCTTTCCCGACGGCAGGTCGACCATTCCATATGACAGGTGGAACAAGCCCTTAGCCCAGGGCTTACCCAGTTTCTCCAAAATAAGAAACAACACCTTGAAATGGTAATCCTGCTCATTGCCCACCACATAGATGGATTCTTCCATGCCGAAGTCATCATACTTCAGCTGTGCGGTCCCCATATCTTGCGTAATGTATACCGACGTACCGTCGCCGCGCAGCACCAATTTCTCATCCAACCCCTCGTTGGTAAGGTCGATCCAGACAGAGTTGTCTTCCTTCCTGAAAAACACCCCTTTTTCCAACCCTTCGTTGATGATATCTTTACCCAGCAGGTAAGTATCCGATTCGTAATAGTATTTATCGAAGTCTACACCGAGGCGTGCATAGGTTTGGTCGAAGCCGGAATAAACCCAGCTGTTCATCATTTTCCAGAGCCCGACCACCGTTTCGTCGCCCGCTTCCCATCGTTGCAGCATCTGCTGGGCTTGGCGGATGACAGGCGCCTGCTTTTTGGCCTCTTCTTCCGTGTAACCCTGGGTCTTCAGCTCGTCGATCTCCTGCTTGTACGCTTTATCAAAAAGCACGTAATACTTACCCACCAGATGATCGCCTTTGACGCCACTGGTTTCAGGCGTTTCGCCGTTGCCCCACCGCTGCCAAGCCAGCATCGACTTACAGATATGGATACCCCGGTCGTTCACTAAATTCGTCTTGATGACATCATAGCCATAGGCCGTTAGGATAGCGGCCACCGAATAACCCAACAGGTTGTTGCGGATATGGCCCAAGTGCAGGGGCTTGTTGGTATTTGGTGAGGAGTATTCTACCATCACCTTCCGGCCATTAGCGGGAAAATATCCAAACTTTTCCTGCATGATGGCTGTTGTAAACAAGGAGGTCCAGTACTCGTCAGATAAGCTCAGGTTCAGGAACCCTTTGATGGTATTGAATGCGGTAAGCTGTGGCAGTTGCGCCAACAGGTAGGATCCGATATCGTTTCCGGTAGCTTCGGGCGATTTCCGAGAAAATCGCGTCATGGGGAAAACAACCACGGTAAGTTGCCCCTCAAACTCTTTTCTCGTTTCCTGTATGGCTATTTGGTGGTCAGGCAAATCGGCCCCATATAATTCCTTGACGGCCTGTTTTGTGTGGTAGATGAGTTGTTGTTGTATGGTGCTACTCATGTAAGTGTTTAAGCATTAATTTCTTAGCTCAGGTACCGTGAATCACAATTTTATAATAGATAACTATTTTTTAGCGACGTATTCGTACCGAAAACATATCTTTGCCAAAACTAGACAAACCCCGTATTATATGCAAGCGGATGTTTGTCTAATTCGCTTCAGCGAATGCAGCGAAAAGTGTTGTTAGCGTAAAAAAAATAGAACCATATAATATAACAAAATAAAGAGATGCAGAGCTATCAGGAATTTCTTGACCTCAGTGTGAGCTTTCCGCAGGATGGGTTTGAAATCATCGATGACGAACTATACTTTCACGACCTCAATTTGATGGAGATGATTGAAACGTATGGTACGCCACTACGATTCACCTATCTTCCCATCATCAGCAAGAAGATACAGCAAGCCAAAATCCTGTTCCAAACCGCTATCCTGAAGCACAATTACCGGGGATCGTACAAATACTGCTACTGCACCAAAAGTTCGCATTTCAGACATGTGGTGGAAGAAGCGCTGAAAAATGACATCCATCTGGAGACATCATCGGCGTTCGATATGCCCATGATCGATACGTTGGAAAAAAAGGGGGTGGTTAACAAAGACATCACCGTCATCTGCAACGGCTTCAAGACCTACCAGTACAAACAGTATATCGTGGATATGCTGCACGACGGTTTCAAGAACATCATCCCGGTGTTGGATAATAAAGAAGAGTTCAATATCTACGACGATGAGATCGAATTGGAGGAGCCTTGTAATTTAGGTATCCGCATTGCGGCTGAAGAACAGCCGGACTCGCCTTTTTATACATCACGTTTGGGTATTCGACTGGAAGACATCCTCGACTTCTATAACAACAAGGTGCTTCCCAATCCGAATTTCAAGGTCAAGCTCTTGCATTTCTTCATCAATTCGGGTATTTCCGATACGCCGTATTATTGGAATGAGTTGGAAAAATATGTTACCCTTTATTGTAAGTTCAAGAAGATCAACCCGGACCTCGACACATTGGACATCGGCGGCGGCATGCCCTTTAAGGATTCGCTGGTACACGATTTCGACTACGAATACATGGTCAATGAAATCGTAAACCGTATTAAACAGATCTGTGCGGTACACGAAGTGATGGAACCCGACATCATCACCGAGTTTGGCAAGTACACGGTTGCCGAGGCATCGGGCATCCTTTACAAGGTAATTGGCCGCAAGCAGCAGAACGACCGCGAAAAGTGGCTTATGCTCGACGGGTCGTTCATTACCAACTTACCCGATGTGTGGGCACTCAACCAGAAATACATCCTCGTGCCCATCAATAACTGGGATGCGGAATATGAGCGTGTAAACCTGGGTGGGATCACGTGCGACGGCCAGGACTACTACAGTCAGGAAGCACATATCAACAGTGTGTTTATGCCCAAGACCCGCAAGTTGCAATACTTGGGTTTCTTCCACACCGGAGCTTATCAGGAAGTGCTCAGTGGCTACGGAGGCATCCACCATTGCCTGCTCCCCTCACCCAAACACGTATTGATCCGGCGTAACCGCGATGAGACGTTCAACTTCGAGGTATTCGGTGAAGAGCAGAACAGTAAACAGGTGCTCCGGCTGTTGGGTTACCAATAGTAGCCTCAGCATTCACCATATTGATATTTACGTTTGAAATGCTGAAATAAACCGTTACTTTTGCAGCCCACCCGGAGAGGTGTCAGAGTGGTCGAATGAGCACGCCTGGAAAGTGTGTATACGTGTTGAGCGTATCGAGGGTTCGAATCCCTCCCTCTCCGCCGCCCAAAATGAAGCCCGGCAATAGCCGGGTTTTTCTGTTTAAAGAGGCGAGCCAAGCGCGCTTGAGCGAAGCCTGTTAAACAGAAAAAGGAATGAGCGTAGCGAATGGCTTCATTTTGGTTGAAGTTCCCCTACAAGGGATGGCGGCGGCCTTTGCGCGTGGGCTTGGAGCGGCGCAGCCAATCCCTCCCTCTCCGCCGATGGGGGACGACCCCAAAAATTCACTGGACTGCTCCACTTCGATTATTCCTTTTTCTTTGGTTTTCAGGGCATTGTGAGAGAACGCTGGATTTAGGCAGGGAGTCCTAAACATACCCCTGTGGTATTTGAGGCTGCGTTTGAACACCCCATCCAGAATCGCGTGCTGCTGGTCAATTAATGTAACAATGTCTATTCCGATTCCTTTGGGAACAGCAATGGTGAAATGCAAGCCTCCCCAAGTTCGTCGTGTATTGCGGGATGAGCGACACAAGCTCGGTGATGGAAGATCTGGCATTGCGGGTGTTCGATAATTTCCATTTTCCCAACATAGATCGCTACCGGTTGGCTAAGCGGCTTACAATCTATGCGTATTTCTAATTTGTTAACCCCATGTAGGCAAAAATGCCTATATTCGGATAATAATGAACCGCCCTTTCAGTATTTTGAGAGGCTGGCTTTCGCTCATAAAAAGCTCCTGCGGAATTTCAATTGGGCTAGCACTTGGAAAGTACGGTGCTAATTGCCAATTCCGCAAGTTAAAGATCACTAAACGACTAAATTGGAAATATGGAAAAAAGTAAATTGCTTGAAATGAACAACGTGGGTATCGTTGTTGAAAATCTTGACAATGCCATTTCCTTTTTCACAGAAATCGGACTGGCACTTGAAGGACGGGGAATGGTTGAAGGCGAATGGGCCGGACAAGTAACCGGACTTGGAAATCAAGCGGTAGAAGTTGCTATGATGGTTACGCCTGATGGGCATAGCCGACTTGAGATTTCAAGATTCATAACACCAAAAACCGTTTCAGACCATAGAACAGCACCGGTTAATTCTCTTGGCTATCTACGTGTGATGTTCAGAGTTGACCATATTGACGAGTTGGTATCCAGGCTTACTAAACAAGGCGCAGAACTTGTTGGGGAAATAGTTCAGTATGAGGACATATATCGTCTTTGCTACATTCGTGGAACAGAAGGAATATTGGTCGGACTTGCAGAGCAACTCAAGGAAAAATAAAAAACTACGCACCGTGAAGCCCTGAAACGTTATTGATAAGGAAATCATAACATGAATAAATATATTGTTTGCTCAACAAATTAGAAATTGTACTTTTACCGTTTCAATGCACAGGACAGTAAAAATATAAGCCGGCAACGCATACAGAAGTATTCAATCTTAGGGCGATCGACGTTATTATACTATATACCGTACTGATTCTATTCTTAGCCACGCTGGTCCGGTCCACTTTCGGATTCGGCGAATCGCTGATTGCGGTTCCTTTGCTTGCACTCTACCTGCCCATCGAAGTCGCGGTACCTGTTTCCGTACTGGCATCGGTTGTTGTTGCAGGTGTGGTTGTCGTACATGACTGGCATAAAATCCATGTCCGCAGTGCCGGATGGCTG
>NZ_JBMQOC010000008.1:0-8802 GCF_053550995.1 Parapedobacter sp. | reverse complement strand
GCACTCATGATGGGGTTCCCCAGCCTTAAAATTATCCATGGGAAAGGGGACGGTATTTTGCGTAAATTTATCCGAGCGTATTTGCAGAAGTATGGCGAAGTTACCCGCATGGAAGATGAGCATCAAGATCGTGGCGGAGAAGGGATTACATACGCTTATTTGGATTGATTGATTTATGGAAATATTACCCGAAAACAATGATTTGGTGGCCATTGGTGTTTCCCTTTTGGCGGGCAGCTTGGTGGGGCTCGAACGCGAGTATAAAAATAAGTCAGCCGGATTCCGTACCATCGTACTGATTGGCCTTGGCGCAACCGCATTTACCATAGTTTCCCGGTTTGGGGTGGGCAGCGATGACCGGATTGCGGCAAATATCATTACGGGTATCGGTTTTATAGGCGCCGGGGTCATATTCAAAGATAAGTTTTCGGTGATGGGCCTTACCACTGCCGCCGTAATCTGGGTAGTGGCAGGCATTGGGATGGCGGCAGGAATGGGGTATTATAGCCTCGCGCTTTCTCTTTCCGTAGTGACGGTTATCGTCCTCTCGGTATTCAATAAAGTGGAGAGTGCGATGGAGCGGCTATTTCTTACACGTACCATTTCGGTGGGGTTTGGTGATATGGATACGGGCAATCTGGAAAAGCTGAAAGGGGTGATGGATGAACACCACATCAAGTATACCCGTAAATCGGTGGCGAAACGCGACGGCAAGTTGTCGGTGGTTTTTGAGTTGTTGGCCGACCGTAAGTACCTGCAGCGATTCAATAATGCGATGATGGAACTCCCATATGTCGAAGAGTTTTATTACAATTCATAAAAAAACCGTTTCGCCATAGGCGAAACGGTTTGCTTTGCATTTCGAGTCATTTGACCGCTAGAAATTGTAGGTCAATGCTGCATTCCAAGTGGTGCCTAAACCGTAGTAATAGCCGAACCCGTCTCTACGACCGAAATATTCCTTATTGAATACGTTGAATACGTTACCTCGGAATTTCAGCCGCTGTGCACTGAACCGGAAGGTGTATGACACGCCGGCATCCACTACGCCGAAGCCATCGAGCTTTTCAGCCGCATAAACTTCGCCATCGAGAGCGGCACCGACCACATCTTCGGGATCCACCTGTCCGTAAAGGTTATCGTAAAAGTTGAAGTCCACGTCGACCGATAAATCAGGGAGGATATGATACTTTGTGCCTAAACCAAGTGACGCTTGCGGGGCATTACCCACTTTCACGCCCGATAAATCCAAATCACCTGTGCCAATAATCTCAGAATTTACTTCTTCGCGGAAGCGGAACGGTGTCTCTCCATCATATTGCCAATCGCCTACCGATGCATATCCACGGAGCATCCAATCAGGGGTGATGTGTGATTGGAAGTCGAGCTCAAGCCCTTTGTGCAATTGGGTAATACCAGTAAGCAGGTAATCACCTTCGGTATTAACATCACCAAACCTACCGCCGAATAGCAGGAAGCGGTTTGCCCAAGACGTGTAATAACCGTTCAAGTTAACGGTGAAGTTGGACGTTGTGAATCGATAACCGGCTTCAAGGCCAAGGATTTCCTCATTGTCGACCACAGGATCGGTGAAATCTACCGTATTCTGGATGAAGACGTTGTCGAGGAATGGCTGTCGGGAATAGAAGCCGGCATTTCCGAAGACCGTGTGGTTTTCTTCGAAATTGAACGAAAGGCCAGCTTTTGCGTTGTATCCCAATTTGTTCTCCACGGGCGACTCCGCCTGGCCGCCGGCATAGTTCCAACGGTCGAACTTCTGGTACGATTGGTTAGAAACCGCACCCTGTACGAAGGCCGAGATGATGCCATTGCTAAATTCCGCTTGCCCGAATATGCCCTGATAATTGATTTGTTCGGAGTTATCATACCCTACGCGGTATTCTTCACCGGCAGGGTTGAATAGGGCTGTCCATGGATTGGCTTTAAACGTTTTGGTTACCAGATAATCGTCTCCGCCGCGGTTTTCGTTCGGTGCGTTCCACGCTTCCAGCCCCAGTTTATCCACCAATTGCTGGAAGTGGTCGCCGCGATAAAAACGGATGTCTGCCCCTACGTTGAACGTGAAGTAACGTTGGGTGTCGAAATTGTAGTTCGTTACCAAACCATACCAGGCATGGTTGTTGGCAGAAGCGCGCAGCATCGAACCGGTACGGCCGGTGCCGATACCGTCGGTGATGGTTTGGTTGTAATCAACCACACCCTGCCAGTTGATGAAACCATTGGACAGGTAGCCGCCACCGAATTCTTCGCCAAGAAAGCTCAAGCCGTTGCCAAGCGGTCCGACACCGCCACCACGGCCCAAAGAAGCGTAGAGCACGGTAGACAATGATGATTTCTCATTGATGTTAAAGTCCCAGTTGAAATTGGCCACCGGCTTATGGTAATAGTTCTTGCGGATAGCCAGCCCCTCACCGTTCAGGTAACCATAGTTGGAATTGCCCTTGATGCCAGTAATGTCATAGCCGGGTGTATGGATGGTGCCGTTGTCATTGTAGCGTGTTTCCAGTGCTTTCGAATAATTCTGATCGTGCCATTGCGGCGCACCGAATACCATGAGGTTGAGATTATGGCGTTCGTTGGGTTTGTAGCCCACGGAGAAAAAATAGCTCTGGCCTTCACCCGCTGTGCCTCTAGCATATTTGCCATCGCCGCGCCAGTAATCGAGCATCAACGAAAAGGCCCATTTATCGCGGAGCCCCGTATTATAGGCTACCGTACCCTTTGCATAACCGTAGTTGCCGGTTAGGAAGCGCACCGAACCGCCCTCTTGCATATCGGTCGCCTTGGTAACGATGTTAATCGTGCCGCCCACCGACGAGATGGCCAATTTGGACGAACCCAAGCCACGTTGCACCTGCACTGCGTTGGCAATATCGGCAATGGAGCTCCAGTTCGACCAATACATGTTGCCATCTTCCATACCATTGATGGGTTGGCCGTTCAACAGATAAGCCGTGTTCGACTGATCGAAGCCGCGAAGGAAGTTCTGGCTGTCGCCAAATCCCCCAGCTTGGTTAGTGATGAATACCGAAGGGATGTTCTTCATGATCTCCGGGAATTCCACGTTACCTACACCTCTTTCCAATATTTCCGTACGGGAAACGGTAGATACGGCGATGGGTGTTTTCCGGTCTTCGGCGATATCGATGATTCCACGACCAACGACTACAACCTCGTCCAGCGATTGCGAGTCGGACGTTGTGAGGATAATGGTGCCGAGATCCGTCTGCGTTGAAAACGGAATCGTCTTACTGGCAAAACCAAGAATCCGGACAATGACTTCGCCGGCCTCAAGCTCGGTCGACATACTAAAATTGCCTTCGACATCAGTGGCTGTGGCACTGGATGTGCCTTTGATCAACACGGTGGCTCCCGCTACGGGCCCCTCGCGGTCGGTCACTTTTCCAGTAAGCACGCGCTGTGCCCAGGAATAGTTGCTAAACAGCAGTAGCATAGCAACAAGTGCGAAACATTTGGTAATTTTTGCGCTCATACGTACAAGAATTGATATTAAAGTGGAATGTGAAAAAAATAATAACGTTCTTCCCCTCAAAAAAGGGCTGCGAGTGGTGTGCCGTGAAAAATAATGCATTCATGGGGCGAATGGTAATTTTACGTTGCAAAGGTAACTTTTTGTAAATGAAGTTAATGTTAACAAATGATGATCTGACCTGTTTTTTATCAACATGTGCGTCATCATGTTGATTTCTCTGCCGTGAAATTCAATGCCATTTGCAGGTGACGGCAAGGATGCCTAAGTTTGGCGGATGAAACCTGCCATTTTTGTCGGTTGCTCGCTTCTGCTTTTGGGGTGTAGCCTTAAACGGAAGGACCCTCAACCCGAACAGCGAAACTATCGGATTACCGAAAATTTTGAAGGGGCCCGGAAAGATGCTTATGCGAAAGCCCATCAGCGGCTGCGCACCGGCTTATGGGAGTTTGACGATGCCCTAATCTGGGGTGGGGCAAACCAAGCCGATGCGAAAGTGGGTGAGCGTGCCGTACGTATTCGCAATACAGGCAGCGTTAGTACGGCCTTTACCATTGCCAATCTGAATATGGTTTACCTGAAGCACGGGCTCTTCGGTAGTGATACCTCGGCTACATGGCGGCTGTATATCGCGCCAAATGGACAGGAATTCGAGCCGTTGGGCAAAGAGATGACTACGGCATCGCATACATTGAAATTGGATTCTTTTGCCATTGCTGACACGGGAAAAGTAAGGCTTCGGATTGTTAAAACGGGTGGTGGAAGGTTGAATCTAGACGACATCCTGTTTAAGGGCTTCGGTGACTCGGGCATCGTTCTAGGTGATCCGGATGGATGGCCCCGTGGGACAGATCCCGAGCCCTATCCACCGCGCGGCGTGGAGCGCGGCGATGATGCACCGGCATCGTCGGGCGATAATAGCAACTTGCTATTCGGCAACCCCTCCAATGCAACGCATGAGATCATGGACTACGCGAATCATCTCATCGACCACCATTACTTTGCATTGTCTTATAATCGCGACAGGGGTACACCGAATTGGGTGAGTTGGCACTTGGATGCGACTAACATTACCGAAGTCGTTAGCCGACAGGATAACTTCGCCGCATATATTGGTCTTCCTGAAAGCTGGTATGCTGTGTTGTACGGCAGTTATACCGCTTCGGGCTTCGACCGCGGGCACAACTGCCCTTCGGCCGACCGTACCAGTTCATATGCGGCCAATGCAGCTACCTTTTTGATGACGAATATGATTCCGCAGGCGCCGGCGAACAACGGAGGGCCTTGGGCCGATTTGGAGAACCATATCCGTGAGCAGGTACGGAACGGACATGAGGCATATGTTATCATGGGATCTTACGGTCGCGGCGGGAAGGGCAGCAATGGTGAAGCTTCGACGCTAGCCGGAGGTAAGGTAACGGTACCGGCGCGGATCTGGAAAGCCGCCCTGTTTCTACGCAGCGGCGACGACGACCTCGCTCGCGTAACCACACAAACAAAGGTTATTGCTGTAGACATGCCTAATACGAACGATGTGGCGGATGATTGGAATGCATACCGGGTAAGCGTCGACGAGATCGAACAGCGGACGGGGTACGACCTCTTTACCAACCTTTCCGAAGAGATCCAGTTTACCCTTGAAGAAGCCATCGTCGTTGGCTTCTAGCTCTTTTGGCTGCTGTTCAAAAAAAACCGCCTTCCATGTGGGCGAAAGGCAGTTTTGAAGATCAGTTTAGTGTTTATACAGTGGGCCCCTGAGGTTTCCCAGTCTCGACGACAGTACGGATTTTACTATGGCGCTTGCCGTATAGGAAATAAATGACAACGCCAATAAGCATCCAGATCGCTAACCGTTCCCAACTCTCGATGGGGAGGGAAGCCATCATTGCGATGCAAACCACAATGCCGAGTATCGGCACCAAGGGCACCAACGGCGTACGGAAAGGGCGTGGCGTATCGGCATTCGTTTTGCGAAGTACCACCACGCCGATACAAACCAGCGTAAAGGCAAATAAAGTGCCGATACTTACCATATGCCCAAGGTCTGCAACAGGTACGAAGCCAGCAAAGATGCTCACAAAAATCATGAATACCAAGTTGGTTTTCCACGGTGTCTGCCTTTTGGATAAATCGGAGAAGAACTTGGGCAGCAGTCCGTCTTTACTCATGGTATAAAAGACCCGACTTTGACCCAGTAACATGACCAGCATCACCGAAGTATATCCGGTAAGGATGGCGACGATTAATGCGGTGTTTAGGAAAGTATACCCGGTTTTGGCAAATGCCGTTGCCACGGGTTTGGCATCACCGGCAAACAATTGGTAGTTTTCTAAACCGGTCATCACAAATGAGAACAGCACATACAGCAGCGTACACACGATCAATGATCCGATGATACCTATAGGCATCCCTTTCTGGGGGTTCTTGGCTTCCTGCGCAGCCGTACTCACTGCGTCGAAGCCGATGAAAGCGAAAAACACTACACCGGCACCCCGCATAATACCACTGATGCCGAATTGGCCGAAATAGTCACTTTTAAAAAAATCAAAGAAGCCAAGCTGGCCCGACTTGAGCATCTGCTCCCCCTCATTTGCCGGGATAAAGGGCACATGGTTGGCCGGGTTGATAAAACTCCAGCCCAGTGCAATGAAGATCAATACAACGGATACCTTAACCACCACGAGAATGTTATTGACCAAAGATGACTCATGCGTGCCCCGCATCAGTAACAACGATAGGAGACAGACGATAGCAATAGCGGGTATATTTACAATGCCACCTTCCCACGGGCCGTGAAGGAAATCGTGGGGAATGTGTATACCGAATTCGAGCAGGAATTGTTCAAAGTATTGCGACCAACTCGATGCCACCGTTGCTGCACCAAGTGCGTACTCAAGCACCAAATCCCAGCCGATGACCCAAGCGACAAATTCACCCATTGTAGCATATGAATAAGTATACGCACTTCCGGCTACTGGAATCATGGCAGCAAACTCGGCATAACATAATCCAGCAAATGCACAGCCTGTTGCGGCGATAATAAACGAAATCGTTACGGCAGGCCCCGCATTCTCAGCAGCTGCGATACCCGTGAGCGAGAAAAGACCGGCACCAATAATTGCACCGACACCTAGAGCCACCAATCCACTACTCGTTAATGTTCGTTTCAATGTGCCTTCGCCACTCTCTGCAGCTTCCGCGATTAAGGCCGGAATCGATTTTTTAAATAACATGGTCTTTTCAATTTTATTTAGGCCCATTCATGTGTGGGCATGCCAAACCTACAAATTTTATGATTAAATCATATATTTTCATTCGAAATAGTTTTGTTTTTTCCATGGCCCATGGAACCGGCAATTTCAGCGCCCTTTTTATCCGGCGCTGACACGGTAGGTTTTATACATCGCGGTTTGTAACTGCTAATAAGTGAAAATCCCCAGTACCATGTTAGTACCAGGGATGCTGTTGTGATTTGGTATATCAATGACTTTACAGATAGGTTATTTGTCAAGTCGTTCGATGACGTGGGCGTCTACTTCGGATGCCGCTACTTGTTCCGATGGAACCGCTGTCTCATTTTTTGCTTGGTGGTCGTTGTGTCCGCCCAAAATGGGGGCAATGACCAACCCAACCAGGCATGTTAATTTGATAAGGATGTTCATAGATGGTCCGGAAGTGTCCTTAAAGGGATCGCCAACTGTGTCGCCGGTCACAGCAGCCTTATGGGCATCTGAGCCTTTGTAGGTCATCTCACCGTTGATTTCCACGCCGGCTTCGAACGACTTTTTTGCATTATCCCACGCACCGCCCGCGTTGTTTTGGAAAATAGCCCAAAGTACACCGGAAACAGCAACGCCGGCCATATAGGCACCCAATGCTTCGGCGCCCATCACGAAACCAACGACAATTGGAGTGATGATGGTGATGGCCCCTGGGAGCATCATTTCGCGGAGTGCTGCTTTCGTAGAGATGTCTACGCATTTGCCATACTCGGGTTTTCCCGTCCCTTCCATAATTCCTGGAATCTCCCGAAACTGGCGGCGTACTTCATTCACCATATCCATCGCAGCTTTTCCGACGGATTGCATAGCCAGCGCCGAAAAAACAACCGGAATCATTCCGCCGATAAACAGTGCGGCCAACACATCTGCTTTGAAAATGTTAATGCCGTCTATCCCAGTAAACGTCACATAGGCCGCGAACAGTGCCAGAGCGGTTAACGCCGCAGAAGCGATCGCAAACCCTTTTCCTACCGCTGCGGTTGTATTACCTACGGAGTCAAGAATATCGGTACGTTGGCGAACTTCCTTGGGCAACTCGCTCATCTCCGCAATACCACCGGCGTTATCGGCGATTGGTCCGAATGCATCGATAGCCAGTTGCATGGCGGTAGTAGCCATCATGGCCGATGCTGCGATAGCGACTCCATAAAAACCCGCCAATTCATATGAACCCCAAATAGCCAATGCGAAAAGCAGTACCGAAGAAAATGTCGATTTCATACCGGTTGCCAATCCGGCGATGATATTGGTGGCCGCGCCGGTAGAGGAATTCCTGACGATATTTAATACCGGCTTTTTACCTAGTCCGGTATAAAATTCGGTGAAAGACGAAATCAATCCACCTACTGCCAAACCTACGATAGTCGCGTAAAATACGTTCATTCTGGAGACGTCTTTAACCCCTTCGCCGAAAAATTTCATGTTGATCGTCTCGGGCAGCATGAACCGAATCAGGAAGAAACAAGCGATAACTGTCAGTACAATCGCCGCCCAGTTTCCACGGTTCAGTGCCCCTTGAACTTGGTTTTCTTTTGCATCGTTTGACGATACCTTGACGAAAAGCGTTCCAACGATTGAAGCGATAATGCCGACACCGGCAATCACCATTGGCAGTAGGATCGGACCGTAACCATTGAATGCGTCAGTGTACGCCGAACCCGATACTTCGGCCATGTCTTTGATGATGTAGTTGCCAAGTACCATTGAGGCCAGTACGGTGGCTACATATGAACCAAATAGGTCGGCACCCATTCCGGCTACGTCTCCTACGTTATCACCTACGTTATCGGCAATGGTGGCAGGATTCCGCGGATCGTCTTCCGGGATTCCCGCTTCAACCTTACCCACGAGGTCAGCACCCACGTCGGCAGCTTTGGTATAGATGCCCCCACCTACGCGCGCGAAAAGCGCAATGGACTCGGCTCCCAGAGAGAATCCA
Source organism: Parapedobacter sp. (assembly GCF_053550995.1). Taxonomy (NCBI): domain Bacteria; kingdom Pseudomonadati; phylum Bacteroidota; class Sphingobacteriia; order Sphingobacteriales; family Sphingobacteriaceae; genus Parapedobacter; species Parapedobacter sp. The sequence goes on along the minus strand of NZ_JBMQOC010000008.1, from coordinate 71 downwards.
GCCAGTGATTCAAGCACCACGGTCATCTCGCGATAGAGATTGTTAGGGTTATCTGTAATGAATAGGTTAAG
>NZ_JBMQOC010000007.1:0-19917 GCF_053550995.1 Parapedobacter sp. | reverse complement strand
TGGATCGTCACACGCTCCGATAAAGCTTCCAATACTACCTTCGTCTTGAAAGCTGATGTGAACTTTCGCCTACTCATAATACAACAAATTTAATCTAAAAATCTAACTTAAACTGCTGTCCTGTTTTCGGGGGGAATTATATAGCCATCGATGGCTCCACATTTCAAGTGAAACAAACACAACGTATTGTGGCATTCCTGGGATGGCTACTACTAGTGGGGGCCGTGGCAGGCTATTATGTGTTTAGCTACCGGTATGAGCACCGCGGCACGGGTTGGCGGTTCCTCACGTACTACCATCCGTTGGTGATCTGTCCGATAACCTTATGGGGAACGCGGTGGCTTTTCAGCGGCGGACTCAGCGGGCTATTCTCCGATCAAAGCGATTTGCTGCGGCTGAAATATTGTGGTTATAGAGCCGAAGCACGGCTATTAGGGGCCACCCAAACCGGCACCTATATCAACGAACAGCCACAAGTGCGATTTGAGCTGGAATATGAAGATGCAAACGGTACTACCCACCGTGCCAGCTTTAAAAAGATTGTTAGTTTATTAGCGATGGACATTGTCCGCAGTGAAACCATCCCTATTTTTTACTTGGCCGATCAGCCGCAGACGGTAGCGTTTGCGGCTGACCTCGGTGATACTTGATAAGGATATGAATCCACGAATTCACATCTATACAATGATCGCAGGCGTCACCCTGTTCTTAACCGCATGCCGGCACGTATCGCAAAGTATAAAAGATACGTTCAATACGCTGCCGGAAGAACAGTTGGTATCAAGCGGCGCCAACGAAGGCATAACCGGGTTTGTTGCCGATGAACAAGCGCTTATACAGGCGGAACAAATACTCAGGGCACTACCACAATACGGCGGACATCCCATCTATCTATATGGTGATATCCACTTCTACGACGACGGCCGAATCAATGCGAAATTACAACACCCTGAAAATCCGGAATATATAGACGCTTATAGTTATGAGAACGGCAGGTGGAATGGCCCTTCCCCTGTTCAGCGTTCGGTTAGCGATGATTTGCGGGGTAAACTTGTGGCATTAGACAGCGTGCCGTTCCGTACGGTGGCCACCATCGTACGAAATTACAACGAAAAAGCGGGAACAGTCATCGGCGCAAATCCTACCGACCATGTCTACCTTATCATCCGTTATGGCACGACGCAATGGTATCCCAACCACATCGACGGTACGCGTGAGTTATGGCAAATCTACTTCCACCGCGATGGTTCGGTAGCGTCATTCAACCGTAAGTAGATGGTAGCAAACCTATGTAGGTTCATACACCGATACCTTGGCACGATCTGGTTGGTTGCCTTCGTAGTATCCGTTAATGCCCAACAAAGTGACAAATGGTCGGGCATCTGGGAGATGCAATACCAACCTTGGCCGCATATCCCTCCCATACACATGGAGTTACAGCTGGCAAGGCCCGTGGCAGATATGCTCTACCCCGCCCGGTTGTCGTTAACCTACGGTGATTTTACCGGGGTATATAAGTTTCTTTTGGTTAAAAAGAATGAACACCAGTTGGGTGTGGGTCGGAATAAAGTGCCCGTCAACGAACAGCCCTTCGCCCTTGGCCCGTGGATGATGTACCTCAACGGAACCTTGGATTATCGGCCGACCGGTACCGGCGCCCAATTAAGCTTAAGCCGCCATTGGATAGACCGGATGGGGATTTTCATGAGTGGATTGTATGACAATGAAGTTTACACCAATACAAAAACATATATCCGCAATTTCCTGTACCGCGAAGACATCCTGCTGCGTCAAACCGATACTGCCCCGCAGCAATTCCCCCTCCAGGACCAACTCATATACTCCGATTCGATTTTCTATGGCATTTATGACCCCATCCCCACCGATACATCGGCACTGGAATTTTCCGTGCATGATGAGGAGCACTATGACCAGGATACGGTAACCATCGTGCAAAATGGCCGGGTACTGATAGACGGCTTACCCATCGAACAAGCGGTCAAGCTGGATCAACTGACGCTGGATACAGGCGAGAATTACATCGCGTTCTTTGCCGAAAATTATGGTACGTTGCCTCCCAATACCGCAAACTTCATCATCGGTACGACCGGTAACGATGCACAGCTTTTCTCCTTCGACTTCAGTCATCGAGCGAATGCTTATGCCACGGTTATCGTTGCCCGCTTTCAGTACAAACCACCAACAGGTCCGCCAGAGACACAAACCAGGCCAAAACCAACCACCGCACATGGTAGCGTGCATGCTTCCGGACGCCGCGATGTACAGATCGGAAAGTGGCGAATCGCCACCCAAAAAATAGAACTGGAAATCTGGGACGACCAAGTCGAGGACGGCGACGTCATATCGATTGAAGTCAATGATGCACTTGTGGTAGGCCAGGAAGCGGTAACCAAAAAAACCAAGCGTTTCGGAATTACGTTGAAGCCGGGAAATAACCACATCGTATTCAGTGCCCGGAATCTCGGGAAAATACCGCCCAATACGGCAGCGCTAAGCATTATTGCGGATGGACAGAAGAAAACCTTTCGGTTAAATACCGATTTCGAACGGAACAACGTGCTGGATATTATCGTAGAAAACTGACAGAATCCCTGTTTTCGGGGAGTTTACTTAAACGGATTAAATGCATTAATTTGCAGTAGTTATGATAAAACACAGCACCTTATTGAAAAAGACCAGCCGTTTCTTCGCCATCGTCGCCCCGCTATTGATCATTTGGCTTCATTCTCCCAACGCTGTTGCCCAAGATGCCAAAAAAGATTCCCTCGAAAACGTGTTGAACGAAGCCGGTTTGCCGCCCGGCGAACGCGTTTTCACAATGGGCCGCTTAGCCGCCCATTGCTACTTTAATGGCGAAAAAGAGCGGGCCGACAGCTTATTGGAAGAAGCCTTGCAACTGGCGCACACGCTAAGGGACAAACAATACCTCGCCAAAACATTGGCCATACAGGCCATGCAACTTCGTATACTGGGGCAGCCCGACGCAGCGGATGAAGCAATCGCCTCGGCGCTAAAGGCAATGGAAAACAACCATAGCGTAAGCATTAACGGGTATGTACGATATGCAAAAGGATGGTTGGAAAAACGCAATAACAACTCTACCGAAGCGGTGGAAAGCTATATCGATGCGCTGAAATTTTATGACCAAAGCGCAGACCCTGCGGATGATGCTGTTAAATCATCCATCTATTCCGAACTATATAGCACCTACGGCGATTGGGGTGATTATAAAAATATGGAGAAATATGCGCGCCTGGAGTTGGCGCATGCCCGCAAATCCGGCAGTCCGGATGCATTGGCATCTGCCCTATATTCACTGGCCCATACCTTCGAAGCCCAATACCGTAACGACGCTACGAACCGAGCGATGCTCGACTCAGCAAACCATTACTACCGATCTTCCGTTGCCATATTTTCCACTTCGGGCGACCGGATAACGGTGCAGTCCCAGCGACCTTTCAACGCCCTCGGCATGGCCAACCTATATTCAGAGTTCTACCCGCTTAGCTATCAAGACAGCGCCAAACGATATTTGGAAATCGCAGTAAAGGAAGGCTTGAAAACCAAGCAATATACCGTCGTTTCGGGTGCCTACGGTATCATGTATGAATACGCACAGCGGCAAAATCGGTGGAACGATGCGGAAAACTACCTCAACCAAGCTGCACGGTATATCCAAAAGGAAGAAATGCCCGATATCGCCGTTTTAGCGCGAATTATGGAATCGCTTGCTACGGTCAGTGAGCGGAAAGGCGATTACAAAGCTGCCCTACAGCATTATAAGACGTACCTGGAATATTACAAAGCTCGGTTCGACAATGAAAAAATGGCCCTGGCCAAAGAATTGGAAGCCAAATATGCCTCGGAAGTGAGAGAACAGAAACTACTTTTGCTGGAGGCACAGGTAAACCACCGTAAAAACCTGAACACGATATATATATTGCTTTCGGCAGCTATTTTTATTGCCCTGATATTTTTATTCATCGCCTATCGCCAACGCTCCAAGGCACTTGTACAACAACGGTACCTCCACGAACTGGAACTCAACCGCATCCGGCAGGAGCACAAAATATCCCTGTTGTCGGCAATGATAGATGGCCAGGAAAAAGAACGGACGCGTATAGCTCGGGATTTGCACGACGGCTTGGGCGGCCTGCTTTCAGGCATAAAAATCGAACTGTCGGGCGGTATCATCAGTGCCGGAATTAGCCCAGCGCACACCCTCATCAACAATGCCCTTACCCGCATCGACCAAGCGGTGAACGAACTGCGCCGCATTGCCCGGAATATGATGCCCGAATTATTGCTTAAATACGGGCTCGACGAAGCCATCAGGGAATTTTGCCAGTCGCTGAAGCGATCGGGCGTCAACATCACCTTCCAAACATTCAATTACCGAAATAACCTTGTGAAAAACAAACAGGTCGTCGTATACCGCGTGGCCCAAGAACTCATAAATAACGCCGTGAAGTATGCCCAGTCGAGGCATATACTCGTGGAATTGCGGCAGGAAGAAAACAGCCTCTCATTGACCATCGAAGACGACGGCATAGGATTCGACATCCACGACGTTCGACAAAAGGGCGGTTCGGGATTAGCTAACGTAGAAGCCCGTGTGGCCTTCTTGAACGGCCAGATAAATATCAATAGCACACCCGGCACCGGAACAACCGTGGAGCTGAACTTCCCTATCTAAAACAGGATATCAATAATACATACAAGCGAAGGTACCATGATAGAAATATACATCACAGACGACCACCCAATCGTATTGGGCGGGCTAAAAAACCTCATCGAGTCACAAGACGATTTCATTCTTAAGGGGGTCTTCACGACGGCTACTGACACGTTGGAAGCACTGAAACAGTACGTCCCCCGTGTGCTACTGCTGGATATCAACTTACCCGATTATAGCGGCATCGATCTCAGCAGGCAGTTACGCGAATCATATCCGAATTTATTGATTATTGTGCTCAGTGTCCACAATGAAAAGGCGGTTATCAGAAGCGTACTCAACAACAAAGTAAACGGGTACTTACTAAAGAACTCCGCCGGAGAAGAAATCATTGAAGCCATCCACCGCGTTGTGTCCGGTGAAATTTATCTGTGCCACCAAACCCGCGAAATCAATGACAACAACGATGAGTTGGGTCCCGCTGCCGTGCCGATTATCTCCCGTAGGGAAAAAGAAGTCCTTGCCCTGATAGCCGAAGGGTACACGAGTACGCAGATCGCTGATAAGCTGTTCATCAGTAACCACACGGTAGAATCGCACCGTAAAAACCTGATGGAAAAGTTCGGCGCCAACAATATGCCGATGGTGGTTAGACTGGCTATCGAATATAGCCTCATTTAAGCGCGATAATCCACGCGATTGGATTGCGACGGGGTGTGGAAAGAAACAAAATGGGCCACCCGCTGTTGTCTTATTAAAAAAAGAAATATGAGAAGCTTCCTCTTTATCCTAGCCGTTATCCTTTTGATCGGTTGGGGAATCGGCATTTTTTTCTATGCACTCAAAGGTCTATTCAACATCGTCGTCGTGTTGGCAGCCATCGCGTTTATCATGGCGATATTTAACAGACCATCGAAAACATGAATTAGGCTTGGGCTGTCGGCCCCCCGAAATTCATCGGAAACGGCGGTTCGTCCCGCGTGTCTATTTGGCCGTTTGTAGCTTCATATTTTGCTACATTATCTTCCAGCGCATGCAGTAGTCGTTTCGCGTGCTCAGGTGTGAGGATGATACGTGACTTCACTTTCGCTTTGGGAATGCCGGGCATGACACGGATGAAATCAAGAACAAATTCCGTATTGGAATGTGTGATGATCGCTAAGTTCGAATAGGTTCCTTCCGCTACATCTTCAGCCAGCTCGATATTCAGTTGATTTTCTTTCTTGTCCGCCATAATCCAACCTTTTTAGAATAAATTTTCGTCAAATATACATCAAAGATCAAGAACCGGCAAAGCGAAACAAGCGAATCCGGTGTAAATCCTAATGCAATCGACGAACACGGAAGTAATGGTGTCTGATCCGTAAATAGCCCCTTCGGAATGCATCAAAAAATATGGTGCCCGCAATAATACCCGCCGGTACCATAAAAGCGTTATACAGGTACCGTTGAAAGACAAATGCTCCAAAAACACCTCCAATCAGAAAAAACAGGATGATATTGGCTTGCAAGATCAACCGCTGTCTCAATCCCTTGGTCAACCGAAAGCGTGTCTGTATAGCATCTGAAATAGAAAGGCCAAAATCTGTCATAATCCCGGTTAAATGGGTGGTGCGGACGACCGATCTGGAAATTACGGTCACCAACGCATTCTGCATGCCCATCACGAACAATAAACTACCGGCAATATAGTTATCCCCGATAGCAGCAAAAACAGATGAATCGTCTTGAAAAGCAATTACTAAAAGAATACTGAATTCGATAAACAAAGGCACCGTATATGCGTATCGTTTATGTTTACCCATGAAACTGGTGTAGCAGCCGGAAAAAATAGCGCCCCCAAGGAAAAGGCACAACCAACCCGATGCGACAGCTACCCCCGCCATATCGCCTTTGCCCAAATCAATGGCCAACGTAGCAGCATGACCCGTTATATTTGTCGTAAGTATCGAAAATGCCAATAGCCCCGCTGCATTTACAAAGCCAGCAACCAAGCAAAGCAACACCGCCAGACGAAGGTTGTGTCTATAAGTACGCCTTTGGCCCGTATGACGCAGCATATACCATCAACAAATATTCTACGTTAATATGCGAATGTCCTGAAATCCTGCCCTGATTCGATCACCAGTAGGGTCTCGTAAATCAAACGGATTACATTGTCTACATCCTCCTTGTGGATCATCTCAACGGTTGTATGCATGTACCGCAGGGGCAATGAAATCAATACCGACGGCACCCCCTCATTCGAATACGCAAATGCATCGGTATCGGTACCCGTCCACCGGGACGAGGCTTGCCGCTGGAATGGAATACCCTTTTTTAAAGCCGTATCTATCAATAATTTATTGAAATTTATCTGTACAGAAGGTGCATAAGAAACCACTGGTCCTTTGCCACAGGCAAGGTCACCTTGCGTTACCTTGTTGATCATGGGCGTTTGCGTATCATGCGTGACATCAGTGACCACGGCCAGGTTGGGTTTAATGCGTTGGGCAATCATTTCAGCACCACGCAGCCCAATCTCCTCCTGCACAGAATTGACGATATACAAACCGAAAGGCAATTTCTTTTTTTTCTCCTTCAGCAAACGTGCCACTTCGGCCACTATAAATCCACCCGCTCTGTTATCGAGCGCACGCCCGACATAGTAGCGGTCGTTCAGCACCATAAATTCATCTTCATAGGTCACCACGCAGCCCACGTGGATTCCCAGCTCCTCTACCTCTTCCTTGCTGGTGCAACCGCAATCCAGAAAAATATTCTTCAACGTGGGATGCTCTTCCTTTTCACCTGACCGGGTGTGTATAGCCGGCCAGCCAAAAACCGCTTTCACTACTCCCTTGTCTGTATGGATATTGACCCGTTTCGATGGTGCGATTTGGTGATCCGACCCACCGTTACGGATTACGTAAATCAAACCATCTTTGGTGATGTAATTCACAAACCACGAAATCTCGTCGGCATGGGCTTCAATGACTACCTTGAATGCTGCCTTGGGATTGATGACCGCAACCGCGGTGCCGTAATGGTCGGTAAACGTTTCGTCAACATACGGCTTCAGGTAGTCCAACCATAACCGCTGCCCGCTCCATTCGAAACCTGTAGGCGAAGGATTATTGATATACGCTTCAAAAAACCGGAGGGAGGTCGGCGTGACGACGGGAATATGCTTTTTTTCTTCTTTCTTCGTTTTGGCCATGTTATTGTACACTATCAATTTGCGATTGTTTGCTGCACGATTGCCGCTTGCATATCGGAATAACTTTATCTAAGTTTGACGATATCCGTAAATACCACCAACGATGCGCAAACTTACGAAATAATTGCCGCTATCGAAGGCTTCCGGTGAAATGCCCCCGTGAAATAGAACGTACTTGCCATGAAGAAAGGATTGTTCAAATTGCTCGTCAAAATAAATAACCTCATCCTGCCTAAATATACGGGCAAGGACCCTGCGAAACTAACGAAGGTTCAACAAGCGGTTTTGGGCTTCCGATATTGGGCACTCATCCATTCCCTTTAACCATCCTCACCGGACGAGCAGCGCCTGGATGAAGTCAGCCACTTCCGGCCGGCTGTAATCGGCCGTTCCCTCATGCCGGGTGGCTATTTTGCCTTGCTTATCCAGTATGATGGTGGTGGGAATAGTGCCATCCAGCCAATGCCTTGGAATCCCGTTGGCAGGTACATGAACCGGCAGGTCCAGGTTACGGTCGTCCATAAATTTCACCGATTTCTCATATTGGTTATCTACATCAACCATGAGGAAAATGACATCGTCATTATCTCTGAATTGTTCGTAAAGCCTGCCGATAGATGGCATCTCAGCAATACAAGGTGGGCACCACGTTGCCCAGAAATTGATAAACACCACCTTGCCGGGCTGATTGGCGGCATCGATGCGTTTTCCCGACCCATCTAGAAAAAATACTGATGGGCTCGCCCGGCCAGCCGCCTGCTTATCGGTCTGAACGTCGCCCGTGGGTGATTCAACCCGCTCCAAATCGAGCTGAAACAAACCCACCTTCATGAGCCCCCGGATCGCCCAAGCCTTGGTCTCCGGACTGAAAACCAAGACAATAACAAACACCCCTAGCAGGATAGATACAATGGTTGAAATCTTGATCTTCTTCATATCAAACAAATGATGCACAAACTACAATTCGCCCTCTACCCCCAAACCAAACAAGGCAAAGTCATATTTTACCGGATCATCGGCATCCAATAACCGAAGGTTATCCGTCAACTCACATGCGGTCTTCCAGTCGGATTGCGCCCGCTCAATCAAGCCCAGCTTACGCGCTACACGCTCCACATGTACATCACAGGGGCAAATCAAGCTAGACGGCGTGAACTGGTGCCACAAACCGAAGTCGACACCACGGTCGTCCCGTCGTACCATCCACCGCAAAAACATGTTCAACCGCTTACAGGCCGAATTGGCAGCCGGTGAACTGATGTGTTTGCGGGTACGCACCGGGTACGCAGGTAAGCTGAAAAAGTATGTACGGAAATGGTTCAATGCCGAGGCCACATCCAATGCGTTACCAGTGCCATGCAACTCACCGAGATAACATGCCGGCGAGGAAAGTGCTGTGCTTCCGGAGCCGGTGGCGAAATCCATATACTCGGTTCTGAACGCGGATTGTGCCTCCAGCGGCACGAAAGCGGTTTCCAATGAATGGTAGCGATTATAATGCGTATGGAAAAAATGCACGAAATACAACAGGTCGGTATCGTTAAATGTGCGATGTTTGAATCCCACTAATTGCTTGAGGTCACTTTCTTCATGGCCCTTTACGAAATCGTAAGGCGCGCCGTCCATGCGATCGATAAGCTCGGTGCATTTATTGATGATGGTCTTCCGCTGGCCCCACGCCAACACCGCAGCGAAGAATGCCATGACCTCGATGTCTTGCTTTCGGGTAAACCGATGGGGGATGCATATCGGGTCATTGTCGATAAACCCCGCGCGGTTATATTCATCCACCTTCCGGTCTAGGAAATCTTTTAGCGAATCATCCACACCTTTAAATTCCAAATTGATAAATCAGCGCATCAAATCCCGGCGAGTGCCTGCTCCAAGTCGGCCAGCAAATCGTCGATATCCTCTACCCCTACACTGATTCGGATGAGGTTATCGACCACCCCTACCCGTTCCCGTATTTCTTTCGGTATCGAACCATGTGTCATGGAAGCGGGATGGTTGATTAACGATTCGACGCCACCCAGAGACTCGGCCAATGTGAACACCTTGAACGAAGACGCGACCTTGAAAGTGTCCTGGAGCCCTGCATCTTTCAACACGATGGAAACCATTCCGCCGAAATCACGCATCTGCTTCTTGGCAACGGCGTGGCCGGCATGATCTTCGAATCCGGGCCAGTAGATTTTCGACACGTTGGGATGAGTTTTCAGGTACTCGGCCACTTTGCGGCCGTTCTCGCAGTGCGCTTTCATGCGGAGATGCAAGGTTTTGATACCCCGCAACACCAAAAAACTATCCAGCGGGCCCGGAGTTCCCCCACATGCATTGTAGTAAAAAAACAGCTGGTCATAAAGCGCCTTGTCATCCACCACCAGCGCGCCCATCACCACATCGGAGTGCCCGGCAATGTATTTGGTGACCGAATGCATCACGATGTCGGCACCTAAATCCAACGGGTTCTGCAGGTAAGGCGATGCAAACGTATTATCCACGGCGAAGAGGACGCCCGCCCTTTTGGCGACGCGACTGATCGCTTCGATATCGGCCAGCTTCAACGTGGGGTTCGTCGGCGTCTCTACCCAAATCAATCGGGTGTTTCCATTGATCCGCTCGGCAATGCGTTCCGGCTCGGCCGTATCCACAAAATGGAACTTGATGCCGTATTTCTCGAACACTTTCGTGAAAATCCGGTAGGATCCACCGTAGAGATCGTCGCCGGTGATCACTTCATCACCCGGCTTAAGCAGCTTAAGTACGGTTTCGGTGGCGGCCATGCCGCTTGAAAACGCCAATCCGTAGCTACCATTCTCGAGGGCCGCCAGGCAGTCTTCCAATGCCTTGCGGGTAGGGTTCGTGCCGCGCGAATACTCGTACCCTTGGTGCTGGCCCGGTGCGGCCTGCCAGTAGGTTGATGTCTGGTAAATCGGCGTCATCACCGCACCGGTGGTAGGGTCGGGCTGTTGCCCTGCATGAATAGCCTTGGTTGCAAATTTATATCCCATGATATCAAGAATTTTCAGTTGAAGTAAAGTAAGTAGTTAGGTGGCTACCTTTTGTTCTGTGGTTCAACAATTAGTGTCTCCATCATACAAAAGTACATAATTGCCATCAATTTGCAAATGAGGCTAAAGACGGGTCAGCCGTTAGAACTCCAGGGGCGAACGGTATTCAAACCGGTAGTCCAAATCGGCTATCAGTTGTACCGGCGATACCACCTTAGCAGTTCGGTCCGCGTCGGAAAAGGTTATCGGCATATCATACCCATATTTTACCGCAGATGCGGCAATCACGTCCTTTTTCAGCGGATGCTCGGGACATACGACATTGTAGGTTTTTCCCTGCAAACCCGCGGCCATCATTGCCATGACAATACCGTGGATATCCACCACATGGACGAAATTAGCCGTTTGGTAGCCTATTTCGCATACCTTGCCGGCAAAATGCTTCGCCATCACCCGCTCAAACCCGAACAGTCCACCCAGCCGGAGCACGTTCAGGTTCGGGTATGCTGTACGGAGCATGGTCTCTCCCGAAAGCAGCTTCGGCTCCAATTCAGCGGCCGCGAAAGTCGTCTCGGTAATCGTACCACTCACCTTAGGGTAGATACCTACCGAGCCAAAAAAGAATGATTGGTTGAAAGATAGCTGTCCTAGGAAAGTAACCAACCCGGCGAAACGGTGATGGATGGTTTCGGTACTTTCCTTACGCGTGATGGGCACGCTGACAATAACGGCATCGAATGTCTTTTGCCCCCATTCAGGGAATACTCCCCCCCTATCGAAATCGACAACAGCAGCCGCCAGTCCCAATGCTTCCAACCGATCGGCCTTTTCTGCCGTTGTGCAGGTTGCCCATATCCGATGCCCGGTGCTCACCAATGCGGTAGCCATGTACGTACCCACCCATCCACAACCTACAATCAGTATATCCATGCGCTATGCTCGATAAGCCAACTCGCTAATAATCAAACTCAGGTTAATACGCTTTCGCAAACAGGACGCGCTGCGCCGACGGCTTCCCCGTACGGATACACACCCCCGCTTCCATTTTGTTATTCAGTGGTATGCAGCGGATGGTCGCTTTGGTTTCTTCTTTGATAAGCTGCTCGGTTTCTGCGGTGCCATCCCAGTGGGCAGACACGAATCCGCCGGGGCCATCCAATACCGCTTTGAACTCGTCATAGGTATCGACTTCCACCGTATGCGATTCACGGAAAGCCAATGCTTTCGCATAGATATCGCGTTGGATATCGGCCAGAAGCTGCTCCACCCGCTGGGCGAGGCCGGCCTGGGGTACCGTCTCCTTCGTTTGTTTGTCTCGCCGCGCCAGCTCCACCGTACCGTTCTGCATGTCGCGGGTACCCACCGCAATACGCACCGGCACCCCCTTCAGCTCCCATTCAGCGAACTTGAAACCAGGGCGCTGCGTATCCCGGTCGTCGTATTTGACCGATATACCTTTGGCCTTCAGTTCCGCGATGAGGGTATCCGCCAGCTCGCCGATCACCTTCCGCTCGGCGTCTTGCTTATAAATCGGTACGATAACCACTTGGATGGGGGCCAATTGCGGGGGCAGTACCAGCCCCTGGTCATCGGAGTGCGCCATGATCAGCGCACCGAGCATACGCGTGGATACGCCCCAGGAGGTCGCCCATACGTAATCCAGCTTACCCTCTTTCGATGTGAATTTCACGTCGAATGCCTTGGCGAAATTTTGCCCCAGAAAGTGTGAAGTACCTGCTTGGAGAGCTTTCCCATCCTGCATCAGTGCTTCGATACACAACGTATCCAACGCACCGGCAAACCGCTCGTTTTCACTTTTGCGCCCGCGCACCACCGGCAACGCCATCCAGTTCTCCGCAAAATCGGCATATACTTCCAGCATCTTGTTTGCCTCGGCCACCGCTTCCCCTTCGGTCGCATGGGCCGTATGCCCTTCTTGCCAAAGGAACTCGGCCGTGCGGAGGAACAAGCGCGTGCGCATCTCCCACCGCACCACATTGGCCCATTGGTTTACCAAGATCGGCAAGTCGCGGTACGACTCGATCCATCCACGGTAGGTATTCCAGATAATGGTTTCCGATGTGGGCCGTACAATGAGCTCCTCTTCCAATTTGGCCGTTTCGTCGACCACAATCTGCCCATTGCCGTCGTTCTTCAGTCGGTAATGGGTAACGACGGCACATTCGGTAGCAAAGCCTTCCACGTGTGACGCTTCTTTGGAAAAGAAAGATTTTGGGATAAATAACGGGAAATAAGCGTTGCTATGGCCTGTATCTTTAAACATCTGGTCTAGCGCGGCTTGCATCTTCTCCCATATGGCGTAACCGTAGGGTTTGATAACCATGCAACCGCGTACCGCCGAATGTTCGGCAAGATCGGCTTTTGTCACCAGTTCATTGTACCATTGGGAATAGTCTGTTTCGCGGCTCGTGATTCCTTTGCTCATCGTTGATTTCTGTGAAATTACTGTAACAATTCCTCTAAAAAACGCCTATCACCGGCCGAGGAAAACCGATAAATTTAGCTAAGTTTGCGGATTGGACACGCGTCTGAATTTCGCTTAGCAAAGGTATTAGCTTTTGTCAAATTATCGAATAAAAAAATCATACGGCAATTAAACCAATTGCCTAAAACTTAGTCCATTTAGTAAAAGCATGGGCTTAACCAAAGGAAAGGATAGTAAAAATGAAAGCCAGTAGATTAAATATCAGCACGATAGCTTTGATAAGCTTGCTCGCGTTCGGTGCTTGTAGCACCTCTCGGCAAGTAGCTTTCCGTGATGATGTCTATAATAATGATGCCCAGGCGAGGGAAGTAAATTACCAAAGCCCGGATTATTATTATGACGAAGGCGAAGCCACCGCACAAGACGGGCAGTATGCCGACGGTGGCTACTATGCCGATGATTATACGGACGATGGATATGGCAACGACTATTATGCCGATGAATACAATGACAGCGAATATGCCAACCGTATAAACCGTTTCTATTACAATTCACCGGGCATGAGTTATTACGACCCCTGGTTCGACCCATGGTATGGCTTCAATTCGTGGTACGGCTATGGCAGTGGGTTTGGCCTCGGTTGGGGTTGGGGTGGCTGGAGCCTCGGTTGGGGCAGCAGCTGGTATAATCCCTATTACGGTGGTTACTGGGGCTGGGGGTCTCCTTATTATGGCCACGGCTATTGGGGCCCATATGCGTACAATCGCTGGGGCTGGGGCGGTTATGGTGGGTATGGTTACGGCTATTATCCCGGCGTCGTCGTCGTCAACAACCGCCACATGGCTACCCGTACCTCATCACGCGACCGCATGGGCTCGCGTACTACCGCGCGCACCAGTACGCGCACGGCGATATCGCGCGATGCCAACGGACGCATCTCTACCCGTACGGTAGCGACACGCGGCACGGCAACCCCGGGTGTACGTACCAGCACACGCGGTACCGTTCGGTCGGGCACCACACGCGGCTCGCGCGATACCGAAGGCATACGTAGCGGTACCTCACGCCGTCCATCAAGTCAGGCTGTCAGGCCATCGGGCAATACCCGTCGGCCGTCGAGTGTACGACCATCGTCCACCAGGCGTCCGTCTGGAAGCAGCGCGCGGCCTGCGCGGCCCAGTTCATCGCGGCCAAGCAGCAGTGCCCGGCCATCGCGCCCTTCACGGCCGAGCAGCGTGGCGCCGCGATCGTCCGGAAGCAGTTCCCGCGGATCGTCCGTATCGCCGCCATCGCGGTCATCCGGCTCTAGCGGTAGCAGCCGGGGAAGTAGTGGCAGTAGTAGCAGAGGCGGCCGGGGTGGCCGGGGCTAATCCATAAGAAATTGTAATTCCGAAGGCCAACTGAATCCATTTCCTACAGGGGTTGATTCCCGGAAATTCATTTGGTTGGCCTTCCTTGTGAGCGTAATCGACACCAACCATGAATATGTACATCAAAAAAATCACGTTATCCGCACTGCTGTTAAGCATGCTTTGCATCACCGCAAAGGGGCAATACCTACAGGATGTGCTCCGTTTTTCACAACCCGAACGGGGCGCCACCGCCCGGTTTAAAGGGCTGGGAAACGCACAGACGGCCCTTGGGGGTGATCTGAGTTCCATCTCGGGCAACCCCGCAGGGCTCGGCTTTTTCGGGCAGTCGGACCTCGGTATAACGTTCGATTACGCCAATGACCTCAACAAAACGGGCTATTTCGGCACCAACAGCCAATATAGTGTCGATAAATTGGGCCTTAATCAACTCGGCGCTGTTTTCCATATCCCGGCACGCCGGGCACGGGGAAGCAACCTTGCTTCCGGATGGCTCAATTTCAATATCGGCGTTGGGTACAACAAGACCAATAACTTCAACACCACCGTGGGGTTCACCGGCGTTAACCCCGAAAGCAGCATCGCGGACTTCATGGCCTATGAAGCCTATGAAACCGGGAATGTGTACGGCGATTTCGGCTGGAATGCCGGCTTGATCGACGAGCGGCCGGTCGACGGGGATTATGACTATGTGGCCATGACCACGTTGGACAACATCCAAACCGTAACGAACCGCGAAAAGGGATTCCAGTCGGAAACCAATGTCTCTTTTGGAGCGAATTACAGCAACATGCTTTACTTCGGCGCAAGCATCGCTTTCACGCATGTCAATAACGATGTAAATTACCTATATATGGAAGATGGATCCCTGGAGGATTACGGCTATATTTTCAGCATGAATCCCGGTTCACGTTTCGTTGACCCCACGAACAGCGATTACGACGTCTATAATCCACTCCTTGAGTCCGAATACGAATACGATAACGAATATTGGTCCACGACTACCGGCAATGGCTTCAACGCCAAGGTAGGCCTCATTTATAAACCGGTACATTTCCTCCAAATCGGTGTCACAGCGACGACGCCAACGTGGTATAAATTGACTAATGACTATGAAGACTATTTCGGTGTTACCAACTACCTTACCGATGGTTCTACAGAAGACTTCCCCAGCGAGGGCGAACCCACATATTACGACTACAACCTGCGTACCCCCTACCGCATCAACGGCGGCATCGCCGCCTTGTTCGGGCAAGGGCTCATCAGTGCCGATGTGGAATATGTCGATTACGCCAGCATGACGTTCTCATCCGTCAATTCGAACACCGATAATGCCATGAACGAACAAATACGCGACAGCTACACCAGTGCCGTCAACATCCGGGTTGGTGGGGAGTACCTTGTTGCACCCGCATTCCTTTTACGGGCGGGGTATGGCCACACCGGCAGCCCGTATAGCGATTTCGAATCGACGACGCAGCAAGTATCCGCCGGTATCGGATATCGGATAAATAACGTCTACATCGATCTGGCCTATCAGAATTTCACGCAGAAATACGGCTGGCAGGTGTACTTGCTCGATGACGCCAATGAACACTATAGTCCAGTGGCCGACATCAGCAATTCGCGCAACAGCGTGTTCCTCACGTTGGGATTCAAGTTTTAAGCACACATTGCACCCATAAAAAAGGCGGCTACTGCATCCAGTAGCCGCCTTTTTCGCTTACACCGAAACGCGCTTCGCTTCACTGTTCCTATTTCACAAATGCCCGGAGCATCCAATTCTGTTTCTCATTGAATTGCATAAACGCATTTACCATGTCGTTCGTACCTTCGTCTTCCGCTTCTGAAGTGATTTCCAGCAGATCGCGCTGCATGGCTATCAACGCCTCCAGATCGTCGATGATGGCCTTTACCATGTCGATATCTTTCATACCGATGGTTTCCACCTCTTCGATATCGGCGTTCTTCACGTAATCCTTAAACGTACTGAACGGCGCTTTCCCAAGGGTCAGGATACGCTCAGCGAGTTCATCGATGGTTGTCAACGCATTGGTATACAATTCCTCAAACTTCGCATGCAACGTAAAGAAATGATTACCGCGCACATTCCAGTGGCATCCCCTCAACTTCTGGTAATGGATATGGTAATTCGCTAACAAATCATTTAAGTGGTCAACAACGGGCCTTAGCTTTTTTTCTTCTAAACTGATTGCTTTTGGATTCATGATTTCGAATTTTTATAGTCTGTTGGTAAAACATCGAAAACTACAAAAAGTTTACGGGAACGTTATGAAGTCCGTTTTTTTCTGACAAATAGATTATAGTTTTCATGCTTCTCCACGTAAATGGTTTCCCCGATATCGATGAAACCGTCCAATGCTACGGCATCATACCACTTACCTTCAATTTCCACCTTGCCCGATGGGCGGAGTACCGTTTTGGCCACCCCTTCCTTATCCACCATTTCCAAATTCATTTTAGAGGAGGTATAGCCCGCTGCCGACCGTTGCTCATCTTGAAGCACTAGGCGTTTGAATGCCCGTGTGTTCAGTAAGCTTTTGCCAAAAATAACCATCAAGACGGTGGCCACAACCATCGAAGCAATCACTAACAGGAACGAATTGAAAAGCATGCCCGGTTCCGCAATTGAGAAGTCGAAATAATCGTTTACCACCATGCTGAAAGCCAATCCGCATACCAAACAGATGATGCCCAATATGCCGGCTACCCCGAAGCCGGGAATAATGAATAGTTCCAACAGGACCAACACAATACCGATTACGAACAGGGCGATTTCCCAGTTGTCGGCCAACCCCTGGATATAAAGGGGCGCGAAGAACAGCGCCGCCGCCACAATCGCCACAATCAGCGCAAACCCGATTCCCGGTGTTTGCATTTCGAAATAAATGCCCCCAATGATCAGGAGGATAAGTATCCCACTAACGGCAGGGTTGATGAGAAACGCAATGATCCGGTCAATCGTAGTTACCTGATGGGTAGTTATACGGGAGGAGCTTAGCCCTTCCGCCGCCAATACGTCGGCCACGGTCGAGGCCTCCGCTTCAGCCAACCCAATCTCCACGGCCTCTGCCGAAGTGAGGGTAAGTATCTTTCCCGCAGGCTTGATGTCGGGCAAATCCACATCGCCGTCCACAAACGCTTCGGCTATTTTCGGATCACGGCCCTTCGCCTCCGCCGTCGCCCGCATCAGTCCGCGCATGTACGATTGGTGCTTCTCGGGCATTAACTGGCCTGTCTGGTCCACTACGCTTGCAGCGCCGATGCTCGACCCTTTACTCATATAGATCCGGTCTGAGGCCAATGAAATCAGTGCTCCCGCGGATGCCGCATTGTGGTTAATGAAAACCACCGTTTCCAACGGTGAATCCAATATCCGGCTACGGATCGAATCCGCAAAATTCACCATTCCGCCGAATGTATTCATCTCGATGAGCACCAGGTCTACCTTCGCTTCTTCCGCTTTGCTGTAAGCATTTTTCACCTGCCGCCATGCACCCGGGCCTATATCTTCCTTGATATCAAACCGATAAACATGTTGTGCCTGTGCCGCAAATGCGGCCAATATCAAACAGATGGTAACAAGTCGTATTTTCTTATGCATATCATTCAAAATCATTATATTTTTGTGGCCAACGATAGCGCATGGATAAATATACACTAAAAACCGTATTCAAGAAAAGTTTTTTAGGGGTGGTATGGCGTATCGAAGCCGACACAGCCAACGGTCTACTCGCCATCGAAACGCGTGATCGGGAAACGGGCCACCCATCATTTTCTGCGTTCGACTACCAAACGGGCACCCTGTTTATCGATGAAAAACCCTATGGAGACCGCAACTGGGCGATGGCTGGCATCACCGGCCGTACCCTCGTGTTGAAGGCCTTGGGGCAGAACGACCCGAATGGGGCGGGCGTCGCTTGTATCGATATCGACCACGGAGATATCCTGTGGGAACAGTTCAACTACGTATTGGTGCGTGTAGGCACCCGGCAGCATACCGTGCGGCATCGTAACTTTGCGGGAGGGTATGAGCAGTACTTCGATGCCACCTCCGGAAATTTAACAACATTTAACAAAACGGCCGCTAAACCACCCGTGGCCGACATCGTCATACCTCAACGGTATGAGCACGGAATCCCCCGTTATTTGGCCGGTTATCCTATCCATGGCGACGTGTTTTATTGCCAAATCGGCCAAAAGCGACTTTGGGGGTTCCATGAAGCCATACAGCAGGCATTCCGGATACGGTTGGTTATCACCGATAACTTAATGGTATTGGCCGACCCGATCGTCCTTACGGGTCTGGCCAAGATGGCACCCGAATTATTCTTTATGATCGGACAACAGGTTTTCATAATCGGCGATAATAAACGGGAAATTGTTTCGTATTTAGTATAATTGCAACAGAATTTTAACATGAGCATCAAACAAACATACCTCCCCTATCTATACCGTGCGTCTTTTTTTTTAGTGGCCTCTTTTGTGGGCTGTTGCAGCTTGTCCGCAAAAGCGGCGTGGTCTGCCCCGGATTCGATCGGCGTGGAGTTCCAAAACGGAAGGAAAATCATTATCCATGAGCTGGAGGCCAAAGAAACATATTATGGCCTAAGCCGCCGCTACCAGGTACCGGTAAAAGATATCATCGCTGCAAACCAAAACAAAGCACTGAAAATCGGTGATACCGTGCGGATCCCGCAAGAAACGGTGGATATGCCCACAACGACCGCTGCCACCGGTGATACGGTCACGCAGCAAACCGAGCCGATACCCGTATTGGCCGAAGGTGAGTATACCGCCTATAAGGTGGGCAAGGGCGAGACCCTATATACCATATCCAAACGTTTCATCATCTCCGTCGAAAGCATCAAGCGTGCAAACGGACTGGCGAACGAAGCGGTAAAAGCAGGGGCTATCCTGAAGGTACCGAACAAGGAACTGCCGCCGCCGGCCCCTACCGTGAATGAAATCATCGTGCATGATGCCGACACGGCTGGCCAGGGGGCCGAACTCGAAATACCTGCCAACAAATATGGGATACGGGAGATGACCGAAAAAGGTATGGGCGTGTGGATAGACGATCTCAACCAAGACGGCGGCAGTATGTTGGCGCTGCATAAGACGGCACCGGTGGGCACAGTGATCAAGATCACCAACCCCATGACACGGCGTAC